>DASTZM010000177.1:0-5693 GCA_035764305.1 Chloroflexota bacterium
CCGCTGGATCAACAACTACCCCGACACCATCGAGGCCACCGGCGACGACGCGCTCTACGCCCACATCACCTTCGCCAGCGGCGCGGTGGGACAGTGGATCAGCGACCACGCAGGCCACGGAAAGGGCTTTGGCACCCGCCAGATCTGGGGGTCGAAGGGATCGATCGAGAGCCCCGGCGATCGCAACGGCCGCCCCGTCAAGCTCCACCTCGACAGCGGGACGACGATCGACGACGCCAAGATCCTCGACTACGCCCCCTCGTACAAGCTCAGCTCGCTCGCGGCCGAGCTGTTCGGCGGTGAGCGCCCCTGGACCTACCAGTTCGAGTTCAACGACATCGACGCCAAGATCGTCGCACTTGAGTACTACGAGCTGGCCGACTGCATCCTCACCGGCAAAACACCCGAAGTCTCGGGCGAGGAAGGCCGCGCCGACCTCGCACTCAACTACGCCCCGTTCGAGGCCGGCCGCCTCGGCCGCCCGGTCACCCTCCAGGAAGTGATCGACGGCCGCGCGTACGTCTACCAGCGCGAGATCGACGAGATGATCGGCCTTCTCACGCCCATCCCCGCGTAGACCCGCCCGCCGGCTAAGAGCCTACAGACTCTTCCGGACCTGCACCGTCGGCGGGTCGGGCACGTAGCCCAGGCGCGCGTTGATGCCGCGCATCGACGCGTTCGCCTCGTCGTTCGTCGTGCCGTACATCTTCACCCCACCCGCGCGCAGCGCGCGGATCGCCCGCAGCTTGAGCGCCGTGGCGATCCCCTTGCCCCGCTCCGAGCGCAGCATGCCGGTATGCACCGTGTACGCCACGCCCGCATCATTCACGATCGTCACCGTCGATCCCACCACCTTGCCGTCGCGCAGCGCGAGCATCGTCGAGTCGTGCTTGAACGACTTCTCGCCGAAGTACATCTCGCGGATCGCCTCGAATGGCGGGTTGTGCACCGGCTCAGCTGAGGGGATGTCCAGACTCGCCGCCGAGATGACCTCGTAGAAGTGGCGCTGGAACGCCTCGAGCGATTCGGGCGTTGCGCCGTGCTGCTTCGCCAGCTCGGCGTACGGCAGAATCGTCACGCCGGCCTTTGCGGCGGTCGCGTCGGGGTCGTGGAAGCGACTCTCGTCGAACGCGTCGAGGTCGATGTACGAGTCGACGCGCCGGTGGTACTCCTCGAAGCCGTGGCGCCGGGCGAACTCGAGCCCCTCGGGCTCGTCGCCGCGGATGCTCGTGGTCAGCTTCGTCGCCCCCTGCCCCTTCGCGTGCGCCGCCAGCGCGTCGAGCAGCGCAGCGCCCACGCCCCTGCGCCGCCACTCGGGTGCGACGCGCAGCCCCAGCCGGAACACCCCATCGCCGCGCGCGAAGACGCCGCCGTCGGTCACCTGCCCCATCGCCTGGAGCTGCGCCGCGTCGTCCTCCGCCAGGAGCAGCAGGCGTTTCGGCTGCGGGTTGCTCGTCTCCCAGTGGCGCGCCATCTCCGCAGACTGCTGCTGCGCCGGCCGCGCGTACCGGTTCTGGAAGGCGACGACCCGCTCGGTGTCGTCGATGTCCCCCGTCCGCACCCGCAGCCCTTCCGGGAGATTCAGCTTCGCCTGCTCTGCCACGCTCATCAGGGCGCGGATAGTACCTGCGCCCCGTAGAGCCCCAGCGCGGGTTAAGACACCAACCCCAGCAGACGCCAGTACGGGACGCATAGCGCCAGCGCCAGGAGCGTCACGCCATAGTAGGCCGCGCACACGGCGCGCGCCTGCCCGTGCGAGAAGAGTCGCCCCTCCGACGCGTCGTACGCTACCTGGTAGCCCGGCAGCTGCGCCGGAAAGAACCAGGGCGCGGACGTCGCCAGCAGCGTCACGATCACGACCCACGGGTCCACCCGCAAAACCGGCGCCACGGGGATGAACGCCAGCGACATGATCAGGGTAGACGGATCCATCGGCAGGAGCAGACGCACCAGCAGGTGCGCCACCGCCAGGCCCAGCACAGCGAGCGTCGGGTCCACCCCTGCCTCTCCCACCGCCGCGCGAATCGCCGCCGCGCCGCGCTCGCTCAGCCCGAGGGAGACCGTGAGAGAGGACAGCGAGAGCACCACACCGTAGCCGACGATGAAGTCCCAGTTGAGGACCGACAGAGTCTGGCGCGTGAAAGCCCTCACCGCCACCGCCGCGAAGAGCGCGGCGACGGCGACGACGCTGATGTGGATCCCCACCGTCGGCGCCGCGTTCCAGCCCAGGATGGTTAGCACCAGGATCACCGCCATCCCCACCTCGACGCGCGAGATGCGTCCCAGCACCGAGAGTTGCAGGTCGACGCCCGAGGCACTGCGTCCCGCCTGAGCGCGCGGCCGCAGGACCAGGAACAATGCGGCCAGCGACCCCGCCGCGACGAGCAGCGCCAGCGGCGCCGCCGCCAGGAGCCAGGTGGTGTAGTCGAACCGGGCGCGGGACGCCTCCGGCAGGAGCCCCCACACCAGCAGGCACGTCGTGGAGCCGTTGAGGAACGTGAACAGCAGAGGGCCGCCGCCGACGTACGCCGCCAGCCCCAGCAGCGCCGCCTCCGGGCTGCGGTCCCGCAGCCGCTGCGACTGCGCCGCGGTGAGCGCCAACGGCGTCACCAGCGCCGAGCGCGCCGTGCTGGACGGCAGCAGCGGCGTCAGTACGAGCCCTGTAGCCAGGAAGGTCAGCGCCTGGCCGAGCAGCTCACTCGGCATGCGCCGCACCAGCACCAGGCCGGCGCGGAACAACAGCCCGGAAGACGAGGTGGCCGCCGCCAGCCCCAGGATCGCGATCACCGTGACGAAGCTCGGCGACCCGTAGCCGCCGAACGCCTGCGCCGGCGTCGCCACACCGCACATCACCCACGCCGCGGCGAGACCGAGCGCCACCGAGAACTCCGGCAGCAGCGCGGTGGCCCACAGCGTCATCGCCGCCGCCAGCAGCAGGAGGAAGCCGGCCGGCGGCGACTGGCGCCCCACCAGAGCGGCCGCCACCACCAGACCGACGGCGACACCGGTGGTAGCGATCGTCGCTGGCCGCGCGGAAACCCGGTCGGGGCGCGGGTGGCGCTCGGCGACGTGCGCCTCGAGTGGCGCCTCCTGCCGGCGCAGCCACGTCGCCCGCGCCAGTGTGAGCGTCGCATCCGACGCCGCCTCGTCCTCGGTCACTCGCGCCAGCCAGCGACTCAGGTCGACCCGCGCCGCCGCGGGCGCACCCTCTGCTCCTGCCGCTGGCTCAGACCCAGCGCCCGAGCGTTGCAGCAGCCCCGCCAGCGCGCGCAGGAACGCGCCGCGCGGCGCATTCTCCTCCAGCACCGCCAGGGCGTCGTTCCCCAACCCGGCATCGACGAGCCGCTCCGCCGCATCGGTCGCGCGCCGTTCGATCTCCCGCTCCTCCACCTCGCGACGCAGCCGGTCGCGCAGCACGCGCCGCACCGGCGACGGCGGATGCTCGCCCCTAGTCCCCTCGGCGGTCAGCCCCAGCTCGGCCAGCGCTGCCTCTACCTCCGCCGCGCGCTCGCCAAACACTGCCTCGAGCGCCGCGCGATGGGGACGCTCCAGCAGGGCGGCGCGCAGCGCCAGCTCCCGCGTGTCGGGCGCCAGCGCGCGCAGCCCGTGCGCCACCGTCTCCTCCAATGCGTGCAGGTCGCGCGTGATCGTCGTGTTGGCGTCACGCAGGCGCCGGCTCAGCGTCGCGTTGATCTCCAGACCGATCGCCGGCTCGCGCCGCAGGAGCTCGATGAATCGCCCGCGCTCCAGACGCAGCGCCTCGGCGTCGGTCAGCGCGCGCACCGTCGCGGCGCGTGGCTCGCCGGTCAGCAGCGCCATCTCGCCGAAGCACTGCCCCTCCCCCAGCGTCGCGACGTCAATCTCCTCCTCCACGCCGGTGTCGTCGCGAGAGACGAGGAAGACCCCCAGCGCTCCCTCGGAGACGATGTACAGGCTGTCTCCCGGCTCCCCCTGGACGCACGCGTTCTGCCCTGCGGCAAGAAAGACGGGGTCAAGATACGCCGCCAGCTTGGAGCGCGCAATCCGGTCAAGTCCGGAGAAGAGGTCGACCCGCCCGAGGAGCGCCGCGCGCGCCGCCGTGCGTCTGGCGACCGCCGAAGCGTCCGCCGCCACGCTAGGAGGGGAGAGTCACCGCGGCGTCAGTGTGCGCCCGCCGTCGCCGCCACCGTGCTCGCCGGAACGAAGTACGTCGCGATCGCCACGATCACGTACAGCGCCAGCAGCAGTATCCCCTCGAACCAGTTCGACTCGCCGTCCAGCGAGGCGAACGTCACCGCGAAGACCGCCAGCACGATGCCGAACAGCTCGAACGGGTGGAAGACCAGGTTCATCGGGTGGCCTAGCAGGAAGCTGAAGATCACCAGCACCGGCGCCACCAGCAGCGCGATCTGCACGCTCGAGTCCTTGGCGATGTTGATCGCCAGCTGCATCTGGTTGCGCCGCGCGAAGACGATCGCCGAGAAGTGCTCCGCCGCGTTCCCCACCACCGCCACGACGACGAACCCCACGAACAGGTCGGTCATGCCCAGCGAGTGCGCCGCCCCTTCCACCGCGCTCACCAGCGTCTCCGCGCCCAGCGCCGTCAGCGCCGTCGCCACCAGCAGCACCGCCACCGCCTGCGTCCGCGTCAGCGTCGGCACGTGGCCCGACGCGAGATCATCCGCCGCTTCGCTGAACACGTCCGAGTGGGTGCGCAGCGAGAAGACCAGCCCTGCGCCGTACGCCAGCAGCAGCACAATCGCGGTGAGCAGGCTGACCGTGTCCAGCGCCGGGTTGGTCGCCGTGAAGCTGCCCAGCACCGTCAGGTCGAAGACGGCCGGCATGACCATGCCCGCCACCGCCACCAGCAGCATGAGTGTCTTGGCGCTCGCGCCCGTGGCCGAGAACGTCTGGCGCTCGCGCCCCAGCCCGCCGAAGAAGAACGCCGCGCCCAGCACCAACAGAATGTTGCCCAGGATGGAGCCCGAGAGCGACGCCTTGACGACGTCCGGCAGCCCCGCGGCGAGCGCGAACCCGGCGATGAGCAACTCCGCCGCGTTGCCGAACGTCGCGTTGAGGAACCCACCGATCCCGGGCCCGGAGCGGAGCGACAGCTCCTCGGTGGCGTGCCCGATCATCCCTGCCAGCGGCACGATCGCCAGCGACGCCGTGACGAAGATCCATACGTCGGCGGCGTGCAGCAGCTCGAGCACGATCGACAGCGGTAGGAAGACGAGCAGGGCATTGAGCTTGTTCCCCAGCAGTACCTCGCGGGCGACGCCGCCCCAGGAGAGCGTCTGATGGTGTGCGGTCGTCGTCATACGGTCGTGAGAAGTGTCACCTGGAGGCCGAGATATAGCCCAGGATGATCTGGTCGATCACCTGCTCCACCGGCGCCAAGTCGTCGGTGAAGACCATCCGCCCCAGCTGCGTCGCGAAGTCGCACGCGTCGGACGACCCAGCGCGCGGTGAGCCGGGAGCGGCGTACTCGCAGGCGCTCGTGCGCGCGACGTTCGCGACGCGGCGCAGTGTCGGGTTCTGAATGGTGTCCAGGTTGGCGCGAAACTGCGCCAGCGTGCTCGGCCGGTTCGTTCCCACCACGATGCTGTTGATCGCCGTTGGGATGTTGATCACGAACACGTTCTCGTACACGTCGGCCATCGTCCCCGCCAGGACATTCACCAGCCGGTAGTCATCCTCCGTTCGCCCCGCAT
>DASTZM010000178.1:0-5131 GCA_035764305.1 Chloroflexota bacterium
GTTGGTGGCCGGGCCGGTCTTGCTGGCCTCGGCGATCTCCCGCACCGGCCGATACGAGCCGGCGGTGTAGAACTGGGTGATGTAGACGAACGCGACCGAGGTCGCCAGGCCGACGATGCCGGCGGCGAAGAAGTAGACCCACGTCGGCAGGCCGAAGGCGAGCCCGACGCCGCCGTTGGTCTGCATCATCACGGCGGTCGTGATGCCCAACCCGATCACGGACAACAGGGTCGTGACCCAGTAGCCACGGTTGAGCATGTTCATCGGATCCTCGTCCTCCTTGCCGCGGACGAAGAAGATCGCGACGATCGTGGCGAGGAGCCCGAAGGCACGGACGACGAGCGGGAAGAAGATCCACGCGGGGTTCTTGGTGGCGAGGTACACCGCGACGCCCAGGATCATGGCGCCGATGTTCTCGGCGGCGGTCGACTCGAACAGGTCGGCGCCGCGGCCGGCGCAGTCGCCGACGTTGTCGCCGACGAGGTCGGCGATGACGGCAGGGTTGCGCGGGTCGTCCTCGGGAATGCCGGCCTCGACCTTGCCGACGAGGTCGGCGCCGACGTCGGCGGCCTTGGTGTAGATCCCGCCGCCGAGCTGGGCGAAGAGCGCGACGAAGCTGGCGCCGAAGCCGTAGCCGACGATGAGTGAGGGGGCGATGGGGGTCTCGCCGACGACGCGGGTGATCCCGCCGTAGAGCTCGAAGAGGGCGTAGACGCCGAGGAGCGAGAGCGCGACGACGAGCAGGCCGGAGACGGCGCCGCCGCGCAGGGCGATGGTGAGCGCATCGCCGAGCGAGCCACGCCCGGCGGCGGCCGCGGTCCGGACGTTGGCTTTGACCGCGATGATCATGCCGATGAAGCCGGCGAGTCCGGAGCAGAGCGCGCCGAAGATGAAGGCCACGGCGGCGCGCCACGCGACTTCCGCGGCGCCGGGGCCGCCGGGGGTCTGGCGGTGCAGCGCCGCGAGCAGGACGGCGATGACGACGGCCGCGACGACCGAGAGCACGGCGATGGTCCGGTACTGGCGGTTGAGGAACGCCATGGCGCCCTCATAGATGGCGTCGGAAACGTCGCGCATGGCCTGCGAACCGGTGTCCCGGCGCATGACGTCCCACGCGAGGAATGCGGCGACGATCACCGCGAGAACGCCGCTCAACGGCACGACCCAGACCAGATCCACTACAGCCCCCTACGATGTGGGTTTAGGCGCGCCTTCATTGGCGGCTGGAACAGGTCATCCTACCAGCCGCTCCAGCGCTCGAACAAACGTCTCCATCTCGTGTTCGGCGCCGATGGAGACGCGAAGACACGTGCGTAGCCGCGGCCGGTCGAAGTAGCGCACGAGCACTTTCCGCTGCTTGAGTCCCTCGTACACCTCACCCGCGGGAAGGGGCGAGGTGTCGACAAGCAGGAAGTTGGCGGCGGACGGCCAGACTCGCCAGCCGAACCGGTCGCGCAGGACGGCGGCAATACGGTCCCGGCGCTCGCTCAGCTGGCGGTTGCTGGTCTGCGCTTCGTCAAAGGCGCGCAGCGCCGCGACGCCGGCGACCTGCGTCAGGCGGTCGACGTTGTAGCTGTCCTTGATCTTGTAGAGCGCGCCGATCAGACGGGTTGACCCGAAACCGTAGCCAAGACGCACCCCGGCCAGGCCGTAGGCTTTCGACATGGTGCGAATGACGAAGACGTGCTCGTGGCGCTCGATCAGCGGCAGCGCTGTCTCACCCCCGAAGTCGACGTACGCCTCGTCGATCAGCAGCATGCCTTGCACGGCGGACGCCAGCCGGTCGAGCGTCTCGAGGGAGAACGGGGTCCCAGTCGGCGCATTCGGGTTGGCGACGAGCGTCAGCTTGGCGCCAACAGCGACGAGCTCGTCGACGGGCAACTCCCATTCCGGCCCGAGCTGAACCGGGACGGGGAAGGCGCCCTGGATCTGCGCAAGAGTCTCATAGAGCGAATAGGTCGGCTCGGCGTAGGTCACGCGGTCGCCCTCGCCGACGGCGGCGCGGATGGCGAGCGTGAGCAGCTCGTCCGAGCCGTTGCCGCAGATGATCTGTTCGGGCGGCGGTCCGTGGCGGGCCGACAGTGCGGCTCTCAGCTCCAGACAGAGCGGGTCGGGATAGAGACGCAGCGCGTCGGTGGACGCTTCGGCCACGGCGTCGGCGATGGACGGGGCCATAAACGGATTCTCATTCGTATTGAGCTTGGTCCATCCGCCGTCCTGTGGCTGCTCGCCCGGCACGTAAGCGTGGAGCGCTTCGACACTCTCCCTGATCACCGCACTACGCCTCGACGAGCCGCACCGGCGTGTTGACGCCGATCCCCAGGCGCGCGGCCGCGCTCCCGCCATTGACCGCGATCTCCAGGAACCCAGCGCTGGCGCCAATGACGACTGGCTCGTTCCCGGTGGCGTCGGCGTACGCGCGGACTCGCGCGAGTCGCCGTCCGAGGACTTCCAAGGTGCCGGCGTCGCCGGCGCGGAAGTTGGTGACGCAGTTGCCGAAGCGGTCCACGTGAATCACGACCCCGCGGCTTCCGTCGGGCTGCGGGAAGGGGTCTCCCTGCAACTCCCGGACCGGCGGGCCCAGCGATTCTAAGGCGACCCCGGCGGCGAGGTGTGCGGCGGCGGGGGCCATGACGTCACGCCCGTGGAACGTCGTGCTGAGCTCAGGGAGCCGGTAGCGGGCCACCTCGACACGCACCGCCGTCGAGGGTCCGCCCGCATCGTCAACGGCCCAGCGCAGGACACCGTTGTCTGGGCCGACGAAGGAGGTCGGGCCAGCCTGTACGGCGACGATGGCGCGCTGCGTACCGACTCCCGGATCGACGATGGCGACGTGGATCGTTCCGGCGGGAAAGTAGCGGTGCGCGACCAGGAGCTGGAACGCACCCGATCGAACGTCATGCGGAGGGACGTCGTGGGTGAGGTCAACGATCCGCGCGGCGGGAGCGATCCCGAGGATGACTCCCTTCATCACGCCGACGTACGTGTCGGACGAGCCGAAATCGGTGAGGAGCGTGATGACGCGAGGCACGGCCGACGGCGCAGATGAGCCTACCTATAATCGGCGCTGAGGCCAGGATAGGACCCACGATGACCGTGACCCGCGCACGTGCGCTCGCCGAGACCACCGCACCGCAGCTGGCGACCGAGCTGCCCGGGCCAAAGGCGCGGGCGCTGATCGAGCTTTCGGAGAAGTACGAGCCGCGGTCGATGTCGGGCCAGGTGCCGGCGGTGTGGAAGCGCGGCGAGCGGGTCTGGCTGGAGGACGTGGACGGGAACGTCTTCCTGGACTTCACATCGGGCGTGCTGGTGGTGAACGCGGGTCACTCGCACCCGCGCCTGGTTGCGGCGATGCGCGAGCAGGCCGACCAGGTGGTCAATACCTACGACTTCGTCAATGAGTGGCGCCCGCGGCTGGCGCAGCGGCTGGTGGAGATCACGCCGCCAAGTCTGGACAAGGCGGTGATCCTGACTACCGGCGCGGAGACGACCGAGGCAGCGATCAAGCTGGCGCGCAAGTACACGGGGCGCTACGAGATCATCTCCTTTCACGGGGCATTCCACGGACGGACGTACGGGGCGATGTCGATCGGCGGAAAGCGCTCCACGCCGAGCACGCGCGGCTTTGGCCCGTTCCTCCCGGGGGTGGTCTTCGCGCCGTTCCCGTACTGCTACCGCTGCCCGTTCGGCCAGACGCCCGACTCGTGCCGGCTGCATGGGACGGAGTACCTGGACTGGCTCGTGGAGACAGAGACCGAGGACAACGTGGCGGCGGTGATCGTCGAGACCTACCAGGGCGCCGCGGGATCGATCATGGCGCCGGAGGGCTGGTTCCCCAAACTGGCGGAGTGGTGCAAGCGGCGCGACATCCTGCTGATCATCGACGAGGTGCAGGCATCATTCGGCCGCACGGGCAAGCTGTTCGGCTTTGAGCACTATGGGATCACGCCGAACATCCTGTGCCTGGGCAAAGGGATCTCGAGCACGCTGCCAGTTTCGGCGCTCGTGGCCGAGAGCCGGATCTTCGAGGTGCTGCCAGCGGGCTCGATGGGATCGACGCACGGGGGCAACGCGATGGGCGCGCGTGTGGCGCTGGAGAACATCGACGTGATCCTGGAGGAAAAGCTGTCAGAGAACGCCGCCGCCGTGGGCGACGCGGTGATGGCGCGGCTGCGCGAGCTGGAGCAGCGCTTCGAGTGCGTGGGCGAGGTGCGCGGGCTGGGGTTGGTCTTCGGGATCGAGGTGGTCAAGAGCAAGGCGGGGCGCGAGCCGGACGCGGAGCTGACCAAGCGCATCGTCGACGAGGCGTACAAGCGCGGGCTGCTGTTGATCGCGCCGATCGGCTTCTACGGCAACGTCCTGCGCCTGGCGCCGCCGCTGGTTATCACCGAGCGCGAGGCGCTGACCGGCGTCGACCTGCTGGCAGACGCGATCGACGCGGCGACGAGGTAGGCCCGGCGTAGAATCGGGCCCGTGACCCGCCGCCCCATCTCGGCCTTCTTCCCGTGCTTCAACGACGCGGGGACGATCGCCTCGATGGTGATGGAGGCGCTGGTGGTGCTGCGGGAGCTGGCCGACGACTACGAGGTGGTGGTGGTGGAGAACGGCAGCACCGACTACGCCTGGGACGTGCTGGACGAGCTGGACCGCGTGTATGGGCCAGAGGGCGTCCACCCGGTGGACCGCGCGCGCGTGCGGATCATTCGCTTTGCCGAGGCGCTGGGCTACGGCGGCGCGCTGCGCGCAGGCTTCGGCGCGTGCAAGCACCCGCTGATCTTCTACACGGACGGCGACGGGCAGTACGACACGCGCGAGCTGCGCGGGCTGTACCAGGCGCTGGAGCGCGAGGAGGCGGACGGGCGGGAGGTGGACGTGGTGATGGGGAACAAGATCACGCGCAACGACCCGCTCCACCGGCGCTTCATCTCCTGGGCCTACCACCACTCGATGCGCCTGGCGTTCGGCTTCAAGGTGCACGACGTGGACTGCGACTTCCGCCTGATCAAGCGCCACGTCTTCGACCGGGTGGTGCTGACCCAGAACAGCGGGGTCATCGCCCTGGAGCTGATGACCAAAGTGCAGCTCGGCGGCTTCCGCACCGTCGAGGTGCCGGTGAACCACTACCACCGGG
>DASTZM010000179.1:0-4649 GCA_035764305.1 Chloroflexota bacterium
GATCTGCCAGGTGGGGGTGATGACTCTCCGGATACCGGCGAATGTCCGCGGCGCCTCGCCGAGCGCGACGGTGTGGCCGTCGCCGAGCTCGAAGGACGTGCCGTGCGTGAGCTCAAGCGGCAGCTGCGCCAGCAGCGGCGCCGGGGAACCTCATGATCGCCGCGGCGCCGACCTGCAAACAGGCGGCGCAGCCGGAGGCGACGTAGCTCGCCCCGGCGTGGGTGTAGCGGCTGATGAACCGGCTGGCGCCGTCCAGCAGCTGCCGCATGTCGACACAGGCAGTGCGTGCGTCGGCCATGGCCTCAATCACCTCGGGCCACATCACGCTCCCGCCGTAGACGGTGTGGTGGCAGGTGGCGTTGATCACGCGGCGCACGGCGCACGCCGAGCCGCTCGTACATGCCCATCGTCAACTCCTCAGCTGCGCTTCCCGGCGGCCGCCCGGAGAGGGCTGGTGGCCGTCCCCCGCGTCCGGTCGTTCCAGCACGCGCCCGCCGCAGATCGTCGTGCGCGCGACGAGACGCTGGCGGGCCGTCTCCGGGGTCTTGTAACTGTCGGTCAGTGGGAATGCTCCGTCCTCCAAGGCGAACAGCGCCACGTCGGCCGCCTTGCCGGGCGCGAGCGAACCGATCCGGTCGGCCCAGCCGATCGTCTCGGCGGGCCGAATCGTGCTGGCGCGGATCACGTCCTCCAGGGGCATCCCCAGGTGCAGGAACTTGGACATCACGTTCGGCATGTCCGCCCCGATCGGCGGGGGCAGGCTGCCCTTGTGGGCGTCGGTGGAGATCGTGTCCGGCCAGTAGCCCTGCTCGGTCATCGCTCGGGCCACCGGCCACGAGAAGCTGCCTGAGCCGTGGCCGACGTCGATCAGCACGCCCCGCTCGCGGGCCGCGCGCACGACCGGCTTTACCCGCAGCTCGTGGTCGACCAGCCGCGTCACCGGCTGCCCCTTGAAGCTGTGCGTCACGATGTCGCCACCGCCCAGAACGGGGATGGACTGCTCGACGGTCGGCGGGGGATCGCCCAGGTGCAGCATCACCGGCAGGCCGGCGGCGCTGGCCGCCGCCTTGGCGTGCCAGACGGGCTGCACCGTGTTGTCCTCGCCAAACGCCAGGCGGCTCCCCCGCACCTTGATGCCCACGATCAGGTCGCGGTTGGCCACCGCGGTAGCGTACGCCTGGTTGGGGTCGACGAACCGCCCGTAGCCGCACTCCGGTTTGGCGATGGTCCCCACGATGGAGATGTTCAGGAAGGCGAGGATGCGGCAGGACGCCGCGGCGACGATGAAGTGCCGGAAGGCATCAAACGTGGCCGCGCCACCGCTGCCCGGGTCGACCATGGTCGTCGTGCCGCTGCGCGCCGCCAGAGGCGTAGCCTCGATGGAGTTGGGGTTGACGCGGAAGAAGACGTGCGCGTGGAGATCGATCAGGCCGGGAGTGACCAGCAGCCCAGTCGCGTCCACGACGCGACGCGCGCCCGTCAGCGGCAGGTCCACCGCAACGGCGGCGATTACGCCCTCGCGAATGCCCACGTCGCGCCGCGCGTTGATCCCTTCCGCGGGGTCAACGACCGTGCCGCCCCGGACGAGGAGATCGAAGTCTGCTGCCTGCGCTCGCCCCGTCTCCGCCATGGTCGTCGCGGCGCTACTTGCGCCGGCTGCGCTCGTGGTCGTCGACCATCTGCTGGAGCACCGGCTTCACGGTGCGCAGGAAGTCGGTGGTGGTCAGCTGCTTCTGCGCCAGGACGTCCCTCCAGCCCGGCGCGAGCAGCTCCTGCGACATCTGCTGCCACTGGGGATGGCTGACGATCGCCTCCTCCGACTTGGCCACCTTCACGCCGTCCACGAGTAGGTCGGCGCTGGCATTTGGCCACGGGGCGAAGTCCAGCTTGACCCATCGCGATACGTCCGGCGGCGCCGCCGGCATGCGGTCTTCCATGGTCGCCAGGCGCCCCTTCTCGTCCAGGAACCTTAGGAACGTCCAGGCCGCGTTGCGCTGCTTCGACGCCTTGGCCATCCCCATGCGGGAGGGCGACATGTCCAGCGTCGAGATGGTGCCCTTCGGCGCCGGCGTGAACGGCCAGTCGATGTCAGCGGACCTGCTTCAACAGCGCGTCGAGCTGCGGCTTGGCGGTGGTGATCGCCTCTTTGGCCGTTTTCTGGCCGGCCAGCATCGCGTCGAGCTGCGGCTGGAGCACGTCCATCATCTCGTACCACCCGGCGTGATAAGGGTTGGCCCGGACCACATGGTCCATCGCCGAGAGGGGTACCTTTGCGTTCAGCGATGGGAACCGCTTGAGGTAGGCGTCCTCGGTGCCCCTAATAAAGGTAAGCGAGAAGCCGTACTCGTTCTCGATCCGTGACCCGTCCGGCCCGCCCAGCCACTTGAGGTAGGCCCAGGCAGCGTCGGACACCTTGCTGCCCGTCGACATGCTCCAGTAGGTGTGCTCCCAGAACACGGCCGGCTTCCCCACCGCCTTGGATGGCATGGGGAAGGGATAGACGTCGTGATTGAACGTCGCCGTGCCGGCGATGCCCAGGTCGCGCGGGTTCATGCCCAGCTTGCCGTTCTTCCAGTCGAACGTCCCGCTCTTGAGCTCGTCCGCCGTCGCCGCGACCCGGTTCTTGGCCCGCCAGTCGGCGACGAATTGCAGCGCTTCGAGCGCTTGCGGCGTGTGCAGCATTGACTCGGTACGGTCCTTATTGAGCACCTCGCCGCCATTGGCGTAGATGAACGTCCACCACTGGAACTTCCATTCCGGCAGGTCGGTGCCCACCTGGGAGGCCCCGTCCGCGCCGCGCTTGGTGAGCCGCGTCGCGGCCTGCAGGTAGGCGTCCCAGGTCCACGCCGGGTCGCCCCACTTCGTCGGCGGCAGGGTCAGGCCCGCCTCCTGGAACAGCGGCTTGTTCACCCACACCACGGGGATCATGCCCGCGTTGGGCAGGCCATACACCTTTCCCTTGAAGTGGGCGATGTCCCAGATGGCCGGATTGATGCGCGTGAAGTACGAGTCCTTGGGCTCCTTCTTGATCCGCTCGTCGAGCGCCGCGACGATACCCTGGGCGATCCAGCTCTCGTAGTCGCGGATGTGCGTGCGGAAGACGTCGGACGGGCTGCCGGCGGCGGTCTGCGTGATCAGCTTCTGGCGGTACGTGGCGCCGCTGGCGACGTTATCCAGCTCCACCTTCACCTGGGGGACGGCAGCCATGAAGGCATTCGCCTGGTCCGTGGCGCGCTGCAGCGCGTCTCCGGCTGTCGCCCAACTGGTCCAGCGCAGCGTCGCCGAACCGACCGCAGGCGGCGCTGCGGGCGACGCCTCCCGACCGCACCCCACCAGCGCGGCCGCGGCCGCGCCGGCTAACGACCGCGCGCTGACCTTCCGGCGGGTTGGTCTCCAACTTGTGCTCGTCATCTCGTTTTCCTTGCCTACTCCGCGTACTCGTCGCGTGCCCAGTTCCTGCGAATTGCCAGGGCTGGTGCAGCCGGCCCCGTTCCCGCCGCGCGGCTGTCCTACAACACTCCCTGGCGGCGGGCCACCGCCTCGTCCACGATCCGGTCGGTTTCCGGCGGCTCACCGCGCACGTAGCGCTCGATGTCGATCACGAACTCGTCGCCGATGCGCAGGTAGGCTTCGCGCGTGCCGCCTGCTCGGTGGGGCGTCAGCAGCACGTTGTCCAGCCCGCGCAGCGCGGCCGCTACCCGGTCCTGCCCCGCCGGAGGCAGCGGCTCGACGTCGAATACGTCAAGGGCCGCCTTGAGGCGCCGCGCCGGGTCGCCCAGCCGCTCCGCGAGCGCGGCGTAATCCACCAGGTGCGAGCGCGAGACGTTGATGAACAGCGCGCCGGGGCGCAGCAGGTCGAGCGCCGCGGCGCCGATCACCTTGCGGTTCTCCGGCGTGGACGCCGCCATGACGACCACCACGTCGCACGTCCGCAGGAGCTCGTCCAGCGGCACCAGCTGGACACCGAGATCGGCCGCAACCTCCGGCCTGGCGAACGGGTCGTGCGCCAGCAGGCGGGACGGCTCCAGCACGCGCACCATGCGCGCGAACTCCTGGCCCAGGCTGCCCAGGCCGACGATGCCGATGGTGCGGTACGACGCCTGGCGGTTCTCCTCCTTGGGCGTGCCTTCCCAACCGTCCGCCGTGTGCAGCGCCCGGTTGTGCTCCAGGAGGTCCCGCGCCAGACAGATGTACATGCCCAGCGCCATCTCGGCTACGGAATGGGCAAAGGCCGGCCCGCAGCGCGAGACGACGACGCCGCGTGACCAGGCGGCGGCGTAGTCGAGCTTGGGCGCGCTGCCCGCCAGGCCCGCCACCCAGCGCAGCCGGTCCAGCTCGGCAATCCCGGCAGCGTCGAGCTTCACCCCGCCCGGGCCGGCCAGCACGTCCGCCCGCGCCGCGTCCTCCGCGGGGGGCGTATTCCCGGGATACGGTCCGAGCACCTCGGCCAGGTCCCGCAGCCGCTCCCACGCCGCGGCCCGGAACAACCCCTTCCGCTTGCCCGACGGGAGCGCCAGGCAGACCGTCGGGCGCGCCGTGCGCGCCGTGCTGGTTCGGGTCACGCCTTCACCACGCGGGCTCGCAGTCCAATCGAATAGCGTCGCCTACCGTATAAGAGTGCTCTGACGTGAGGGCAAGCAGTCCCGCCG
>DASTZM010000180.1:0-5676 GCA_035764305.1 Chloroflexota bacterium
GGTGGTGAGGAAGTACACGGGCTTGCGCGTGCGCGCCGCGAGACTGACGACCGGCCCATAGGCGTTGGTCTCGTCGAGCTTGGTGAAGATGAGGCCGCGCACCGGCAGCGGCGAGAAGCCGCGCTGGATGTGCAGCAGGTCGCGCAGCTTGGTGGGTGCGGCGAGCGTGAGCAAGACGACCGCGTCGGGCACGGCCGAGAGCGTCGACTCGACGAAGGCGGACAGCTCGCCGATCTTGACGTCGTCCTGCTGGCCGCAGCCCGGGGTGTCGACCAGGATGACGTCGGCCGACATGTGGCGACCGACGGCGGCGGGGATCTCCTCAGGCCGGTAGACGACCTCGAGGGGCAGCTCGAGGATCTCGGCGTAGGTGCCGAGCTGCTGCGCCGCGGCGATGCGGAAGGTGTCGGTCGTGACGAGGGCGACCTGCTTGCCCTCGGTGAACGCGTAGTGGGAGGCAAGCTTGGCGAGGGTGGTGGTCTTGCCGACGCCGGTGGGGCCGACGAGCACGATCACGGCGGGTGGCGCGGTGCGCTCGATGTACTGGAAGTGGGGCGGCAGGCGCACCTTGCCGACGTCAAGCCGCTCTTCGAGCAGCTCGGTGACGCGGCGCGTGACGCGCTCCTGGTCGGCGTAGACGTCGAAGCCGATCTCGTCGGAGAGCTGGCCGGCGAGCTCGAGCGCCAGGCCGGGATCGACCTCCTGCGCGTTGAGCTGCTGGTAGATCAGGCGCACGGCGGGCGCCTCGCGCGGCAGCTGGGTCTCCTGCTGCTGGTGGCTGAGGCGGTTGACGGCGGCCTGGATGTCCTGGAGGGTCTGCTGGATGGCGGCGGAGCCGTTGGCCGCGCCGTTGGCGGGTAGCGAGTGGGGGGCGGGAGGCTGAGCCGGCGGTGCGGAAGGGGCCGCGGCGCCATCGGCGCCGCCGGCGCGCGCGACCAGGTCGGCCAGCGTCGCGGCCATGGCGGGTGGGACCTGCTGGCCCGACTTCGAGAACGATTCGATGATTGCGGCGAGGCGGCCGGCGCCCTCGTCGGACAGGCCGCCCGGCACCGGCTTGGGAGTGAGCAGCTCGCGAGAGTCGACCTGTTGAACGTCGCGCGCGAGCTGGCGCGCTGAGGCCGAGATGGTGGACTGCACCTCGGCGACTGGGGCCGATGGGGCGGAAGGGTAGATCGTCCCGTTGGCGGGCGAGGCTTCCTCGATCCCCGCGAGGATCTCGACCTGCGCCGCGCCGAGGAGGCCAAAGAGTCCCGGCTTGACGCGCTGCTCCTGGAGGATGAGCGCGTCCGGCCCGAGCTCGTCGCGGATCTGGCGCAGCGCGGCGGCGCGGTCCGCCGCGCGGAAACGCTTGGTCTTCACTCCACGACCACCATCCCTTCCGCTTGGACGTCGACTCCGGGGGCGATCTCACTGAACGATAGCACCACCAGATTGGGGAGGACGCGCTCGGTGATGCGCCGCACTGCCAGGCGAAGGCGCGCCGAGCAGAGCAGGACGGGCGGATGTCCCATGCCGGCGACCTTCTCCATCTCGGCCGCGACGCGCTCCAGGAAGCGCTGCACGCGCGAGGGCTCCATTGCGATCATCGTGCCCTGCTCGGTCTGCTTGAGCGCTTCGGTGAGCTGCTGCTCGACGCGGGGGCTGAGCGTGATGACGTGCACGTATCCGTCGGCGCCGCGGTACTGGGCCGAGATGGCGCGGGCCAGCGCATGGCGCACGTACTCGGTGAGCGCGTCGGCGTCGCGCGTCTGCTTGGCGTGGTCGGCGAGGGTCTCCAGGATGGTGACCAGGTCGCGGATGGTGATGCGCTCGCGGAGCAGGTTCTGGAGGACCTTCTGCACCTCGCCGAGCGAGAGGACGCTGGGGATGAGCTCGTCCACGACAGCGGAGTGCTCGGCCTTGAGGTTGTTGACGAGCGTCTGTACGTCCTGCCGGCTGAGGATGTTGGCGCTGTTGGTCTTGATGACCTCCGTGAGGTGGGTGGTGAGCACGGACGGCGGGTCGACGACGGTGTAGCCGAGCAGCTCGGCGCGCTCCTTCTGGGCGCTGGTGATCCACAGCGCGGGGAGGCCGAAGGCGGGCTCGGTGGTCTGAATGCCGTCGATCGACTCGTCGGCCATGCCGGCGTTCATCGCCAGATAGTGATTGATCATCAGCTCGCCGCGCGCGACCTCGACGCCGCGCAGCTTGACGACGTAGTGGTTGGGCGCGAGCTGGAGGTTGTCGCGCACGCGGACGGTGGGGAGGATGATGCCCAGATCGAGCGCCATCTGGCGGCGGATGCGCGTGATGCGGTCGAGCAGGTTGCCTGCCTCCTGCGGGTCGACGAGCGGGATGAGGCCGTAGCCGATCTCGAGCTCCATCGGGTCGAGCTGCAGGAGCGGTGTCACGGCTTCGGGGCCGGTGGGAGTCACTTCGGTGGCGGTCGCCTCACCGGCGGCGCCGGCGACGGCGAGCGCGGCGCCTGCCTTGCGCTGGCTCCGGATGGCGCCAAACGCGCCGGCGGCGACGACGGCGCCGACGATGAAGAAGGGCACCTTGGGCAGCCCGGGGACGAGCGCGAAACCGAAGAGCATGAGCGCGACGATGGTCAGCGCCCGCGGGCTGGAGGTGATCTGCTTGAAGGTGTCGCCACCCAGGCTGTCTTCGGTGGCGGCGCGGGTGACGATGATGCCGGTGGCGGTGGAGATCATCAGCGCGGGGATCTGGCTGACCAGGCCGTCGCCGACGGTGAGGAGCGTGTAGGTGGAGAGTGCGTCGGCGAGCGAGAGCCCGTGCTGCAGGACGCCGATCACGAAGCCCCCGACGATGTTGACGAGGATGATGACGATCCCGGCGACGGCGTCGCCTTTGACGAACTTGGAGGCGCCGTCCATCGCGCCGTAGAAGTCGGCCTCGCGCTCGATCTGGCGGCGCCGGCGCTTGGCCTCTGACTCGGCGATGAGGCCGGCGTTAAGGTCGGCGTCGATGCTCATCTGCTTGCCGGGCATCGCGTCGAGTGTGAAGCGCGCCGCGACTTCCGCGACGCGCCCGGCGCCGCTGGTGATGACGACGAACTGGATGACGACGAGAATGAGGAAGACGACGATACCGACGACGTAGCTGCCGCCGACGACGAAGTTGCCGAAGGCGTCGATCACGCCGCCGGCGTGGCCCTGGAGCAGGATCAGACGGCTGGCGGAGATGTTGAGCGCCAGCCGGAAGAGGGTGGTGATCAGGAGGAGGGTGGGAAAGACGCTGAAGGCGAGCGGCTCGGTGGTGTACATCGAGACCAGGAGGATCATCAGCGCCGCCGAGAGGTTGACGACCAGGAGGAGGTCGAGGAACGGCGTCGGCAGCGGGACGATCATCATGCCGACGACGGCGACGACGGCGATCGGCAGCAGGATGTCGCGCTGCTGAAGCAGCCTCTGGAATGCGCTGGGCGCTGCGCCTGCAGGTGACGTGGATGCGGCGACGGCCATGGGTGTCCTTTGTTACGCGTTAGGCAGCGGCGGCGTACCCACCGGGGGCACGGTCGGGGCGGAGGCGGTAGACGAAGGCGAGCACTTCGGCCACGGCCTTGTACAGCTCGGGCGGGACTGATTGGCCGATCTGGCACGCCTTGAAGAGGGCCTGCGCGAGCGGCTTGTTCTCGACCATCGGGACGTTGTGCTCGCGCGCCATCTTCTTGATCTGCTGAGCAATGAGGCGCTCACCCTTGGCGATGACCTTGGGCGCGTCCATGCCTGACTCGTATTTGATGGCGATGGCGAAGTGGGTGGGGTTGGTGATGACGACGTCCGCGCTGGGGACCTGCTGCATCATGCGCTGGCGGGCGAGCGCGCGGGCGCGCTGGCGCAGCCGGGCGCGAATGTGCGGGTTGCCTTCGGACTGCTTGAGCTCTTCCTTGATCTCTTCCTTGCTCATGCGCAGCGAGCGCTCGTAGAACCAGCGCTGGTACATGAAGTCGGCCGCGGCGATGACGACGAACGCGACGGCGACGCGCCAGACGACCTGCATCATCGCGCCGGAGATGGCGAAGCCGGCGACGCCGGGCTGCATGTCGGCGAGCGCAACGAGCATGGGTCCTTTGTCCTGGACGGCCTGCCAGGCGAAGTAGCCGACGAGAACGACCTTGAGGACGGTCTTGAGGAGCTCCACCAGCGTGCGCGTGGAGAAGATGCGCTTGGCCCCTTCCAGCGGATTGACGCGGCTGAACTGGGGCTTGAGCGCCTGCCCACTGAACAGGAAGCCGAACTGGCCCACGTTGGCGACGGTTCCGACGAGGGCAATTCCGAGGACGATGGGGGCGATGAGCTTGAGCGAGAAGAGGGCGAGAGCGACGCTCTTGGCGAAGACGGTGGCCGTTGAGATCTCGAAGTCGGCCGACGTCTCGAAGGCGCGCTGCGTCATCTGGAAGAGCGCCTCGCTGATGGACGGCATGCCCCACTGAAGAAAGGCGGCGCCGGCGACGAGCAGGGCGGCGGTGTTGACCTCGACACTCTTGAGGATCTGCCCGCGCTCGCGCGCCTCCTGGCGGCGCTTGGGGGTCGCCGACTCGGTCCGCTCGCCTGATCCGGCCATCTAGCCGAACCTCAACAGGGCCTGGGTGGCCTGGCCCAGGTTGGCGAAGGCGCGGGCCATGATGAGCGCGGTGATCGGGACGGTGACGATGAGCATGATGAAGGCGACGGCGACCTTGGCGGGCATGCCGACGACGAAGACGTTGAGCTGGGGCACGCTGCGCGCAATGACCGCCATGGCGACGTCGGTCAGGAGCAGCGCGGCGATGACGGGGAGCGAGATGCGCGCCGCGATGGCGAACAAGTCACGTCCCCACCCGAGGAGGACCGCCGCGGGGGGCAGGCCGAGGTCGGCGCGTCCCACCGGCGCGAGATCGAACGACTGCTGAATGGCGCCGATGAGCGCGTGGTGCCCGTTCATCGAGAAGAAGACGAGCGCCGCGAGGAGCGCATAGAACTGGTCGACCAGGCTGGCGTGGTCCGCAGTGAGGGGGTTGACGACGTTGGCCAGCGAGAACCCCATCTGCAGGCCGACGATGTAGCCGGCGGCCTGGAGGGCGGTGAAGACGAGCAGGACGGCGAAGCCGATCAGCGCGCCGAGCAGCAGCTCGCGCGCGACGAGGGTGAGGAAGGCGGGCATCTCGTCCGGCAGCGCCGCGCCGCGCGCGGCGGAGAGGGGCAGGAGGATTAGCGAGAGGAGGAGCGAGAGGCCGATCTTCAGCGGGGCGGGGACGCTGCGGCCGCCGAAGATGGGGACGATCATCATGATCGTGCCCACCCGGCAGGCGATGAGGGCGAAGGTGCCCCACACGGACTGGGGCTGCGTCAGGATGTCCACGCGGAGCGGTCGACGCGCGACCTAGCGCGCGAGCGTGGGCAGATTGACGAACAGGTTGGTCATGTAGGCGACCAGGCTGTTCAGCATCCAGGGGCCGAAGATCACGGCCGCGACGATCACGGCGACGATCTTGGGCACGAACGAGAGCGTCATCTCGTTGATCTGGGTGACGGCCTGAAAGACCGAGACAACCAGACCGGAGACGAGGCTGAAGATGAGGATGGGCGCGGCCAGCTGGAGCGTGATGGTCAGCGCGTTGCGCGCGAGGTCCATCACCATGCCTTCGGTCACAGGGCTATTCTCAGGGAGGTGAGCCCAGAATAGGGCTGTTAG
>DASTZM010000181.1:0-2405 GCA_035764305.1 Chloroflexota bacterium
AGGAGACGGATCTCGGCGGCGGCCGGCCCTTGCGGCTCGGCGCTCTGGAGCGCGGGGGCGGGCGGGAGGACGCCCATCGCCTCCAGCTGCTGTGCCCCGGTCGGCGGCGCTACCTCCCGGGCCGCGGGTCGAGAGCGCGCGCCGAGCGCCATCAGGCCGTCTCGAGATCTAGCGGCCGGACCATGGCGATCTCGTCACAGTTGGCGAACTTGGGGCAGCGGTAGCACTCGTACCAGACCTTGAGGTGCAGCGTGGACTTGTCAACTCGCACAAAGCCGAGGCGCTCGAAGAAGCCCGGCACGAGCGTCAGGGTGTACACCTTCGCGATCCCCAGCTCGCGGGCGCGCGCCAGGCACCCCTCGACCAGCCGGCGACCGACCCCCTTGCCGCCGGCGTCGTCGGCCACGGCGAGGCCGCGCACCTCGGCCAGTCCACCGGCGACGGGGTGCAGGCCACAGACGCCGACCAGGCGCTCGCCTTCGTGGGCGACGACGTACTCGTCGACGAACTCGGTCAGCTCCTCCTTGGAGCGGAAGAGCATTCTGTTCTGCGCCGCGAAGCCGTTGATCAGCGCCTGCATCGCGGGGACATCGGACAGCGCAGCGCGGCGCGCCTGGACCGCCGGGGGGAGCGGGCCGGCAGGCGAGGACGCGGCCGATTGGGAGGCCGCTTGGGGGGATGCTTGGGTCGCCTGCACGCCCCCAGATTATAGTTGCGTCTCGTTGACTCAGACGCTGATCCCCCTGGAGGAAGAGCTCGGGCGGCTCCGGCGTCAACTGGCGCGCCAGGAGATCGTGCTCGAGATCACGCGCTCCTTCGCGAGTGCGCCGACGCTCGACCAGCTCCTGCTGACCGTCGGTGAGCAGACCTGCACCGCCATTAACGCGGACCGGACGACGTTCTTTCTGGTCGACGAGCGGACCGACACGCTGTTCAGCCGCTCGACCAACGAGCTGGAGATCAAGGAGATCCGCGTGCCGATAGGGGTCGGCATGTCCGGGCACGTCGCGAAGAGCGGCGAGATCCTGAACGTCCCCAACTGCTACGAGCACCCGATCTGGTCGAAGGGCAAGGGGCCAGAGATCGACCAGCAGACCGGCTACCTGACGCGCACGATGCTGGTCATGCCGGTGCGCGCCGGCAGCGGCACGATCATCGGCGTCTTCCAGATCCTGAACAAGCTGCGTCCGGATGGGACGCTGTCACCCGACGAGGCGACGACGTGGCCGGTCTTCGACGCCGAAGACGTGGAGCTGATGGAGAGCATCGCGGCGTCGGCCGCGATCGCCGTCCAGAACGCGTACCTGGTCGAGCGGACGAAGAACATGTTCACGTCCACGGTCCAGGTGCTGGCGACGACGCTGGACCGTCGAGACGACGAGACGGCGGGACACTCACAGCGCGTGGCGCTGATCGCGCAGATCCTGGCGCGGCGGCTGGGGCTGACGCCCCTGGAGGTGGAGAAGATCCGCATCGCCGGGCTGCTGCATGACGTGGGGAAGATCGGCGTCCCCGAGGCGATCCTGACGTTCCACGGGCGCTACAACGACGAGCAGTTCGCCGCGATCAAGCGCCACGCGAGCATCACGCGCGAGATCTTGGAAGAGATCGAGTTCCTGGAGGGCTACGAGGACATCCCGATCATCGCCGGGCAGCACCACGAGAAGCTGTCCGGCAAGGGGTATCCGCGGGGCCAGAAGGGCGAGGAGATCACGCTCGGCGGCCGGCTGCTGACGGTGGCGGACATCTTCGACGCGCTGCGCCAGCGCCGGCGCTACAAGCCGCCAATGGACCTGGCCAAGGCGCTGAGCATTTTGCACGAGGAGGTCTCGAAGGGAGACCTCGACCCGAAGATCGTCGCCCTGCTAGAACAGAACCTGGACGAGATCGAGCGGACGTGCGCCCCTCTTCGCCCCCCGGAGCCAGCGGAGGAGCCGGCGGCGCCCGTCGTCGCGTCCTCCTCCTCACCTCAGATACCGGTGCCGGTCACCGCAGCGTCTCCCGTGCCCTCCTCGACGCCGCCGCTGAGCACTCACAGCTCGAACTGATCGAGGCCGACCCGCTCGCGCCGCTCCCCGCGGCGCTCGGGGAGGAAGGCGAGCCCGAGGCGCGAACGGTCTTTGACCGGATCGTGGCGCTCTACGGTCCGGCGATCGTGCGCGTCCCCTGGCTGTGGGGCTTTGGCTTCCGCCTGATGGACAACGAGCCGGGACTGCGCTTCTATCTCTCTTTCTTGTCGCGGCGCTTCGAAGACCGGATGGTGGAGCTGGTGCAGCGCACCGGGGCGGTGGGGATGGTCTCGGTCCACCCACTGGTCAATCACCTGATGGTGCGCGCCCGGGAGCGGCTGCGCCGGCCAGAGATGCCGCTCGTGACGGTGCTGACCGACCTGGTGGACGTGCATC
>DASTZM010000182.1:0-2228 GCA_035764305.1 Chloroflexota bacterium
CAGCGCGCGCGCCACCTCGGTCTTCCCCACACCGGTGGGGCCGACGAACAACAGCGATGCGGTGGGACGGTTCGGATCTCCCAGCCGCGCGGCCGAGCGGCGCAGCGAGCGCGCCAGCGCTTTGAGGGCGTGGTCTTGCCCCACGATCCGCCCCGCCAGCGCCGCCTCGGTCCCCAGCAGGCGCGAGGCCTGCGTCTCGGTCAAGCTCGCCACCGGAACGCCCGTCCAGCCCGCCACGACGCGCGCCACGTCTTCCTTGCCAATGCTCGCCGCGTTCGACTCCAGCTTCGAGCGCCACTCCTTGCGCCGTTGCTCGATCTCCGCCGTCAGCGCGCGCTCCTCTTCGCCCAGCGACGTCGCGCGCTCGTACTCGTGCCACTCGATGGCGTGGTCGCGCTCGGTGCGCGCCTGATCGCGCCGCCGTTGGAGGCGGCGGATCTCATCCGGCGCCACCAGCCGCGCCACCTTCGTCCGCGCCGCCGCCTCGTCCACCAGGTCGATCGCCTTGTCCGGCAGCGAGCGGTCGGTGATGTAGCGCGCGCTCATCGTCGTCGCGCTCTCCAGCGCCTCGTCGCTGATCGCCACCCCGTGGAACTGCTCGTACGTCGCGCGCAGCCCGGACAGGATCTCCCGCGTCTCGTCGACGCTTGGCTCGTCCACCGGCACCGGCTGGAAGCGCCGCGCCAGCGCGCCGTCGGACTCGATGTAACGCCGGTACTCGCGCCACGTCGTCGCGCCGATGCAGCGCACCTGGCCGCGCGCCAGCGCTGGCTTGAGCAGCGACGCCGCGTCGACCGCCCCCACCGCCCCACCCGCCCCGAGCAGCATGTGCAGCTCGTCGATGTACACGATGATGCTGCCGTCCTTGACGATCTCCGCCACGACGCCCTTGAGGCGCTCCTCGAAGTCGCCGCGGTACTTGGTCCCGGCCACCATGCCCGGCAGATCCAGCTGGATCAGGCGCACGCCCTGCAGCATGTCCGGCACGTCGTGCTCGACGATCGCGCGCGCCAGCCCCTCTACGATCGCGGTCTTGCCGACGCCCGCTTCTCCCACCAGTACGGGGTTGTTCTTGGTGCGCCGCAGCAGGATCTGTGAGATGCGACTCAGCTCGGTCTTGCGCCCAATCAGCGGGTCGGTGCGTCCGACGCGCGCCAGTTGCGTCAGGTCACGCCCGAACTGCGTCAGCAGCGACGGTTTCCCCTCACCGCCCTCTCCGCGCGCCCTCCCGCTCCGCCCACGCGCGCCCGCGGCCGCGGCCTGCCGGCCGCCGTCGGACAGCCCCGCCGCCTGGCGGCGCACCACGTCCGCGTCGATCCCCAGCTTGGCCAGGACACGCCCCGCCAGGCTCTCCTTCTCCGCCATGATGCCCAGCAGCAGGTGCTCGGTCCCGATGTACTCGGACCCCAGACGCTGCGCCTCCAGTCCGGCGATCTCGATCGCGCGCCGCGCCGAAAGCGACAGCGTGATCGAGCGGCTGTCCACCGCGCGCCCGATGTGCAGGTGCGCCACCACCTCGCGCACCACCGCTTGCGGGTCGATCCCTTGACGCCGCAGCAGTCGCGACGCCACCGCCTCCGGCACCGCCGCAATGGCCAGCAGGATGTGCTCGGTGCGGATCTGATCGTGCTGGAAGAACGCGGCCTCTTTGCGCGCCAGTTGGAGGATCTGGCGGCTCATCTCGGAAAGCCGGCTGAGCGCGTCCACCGCGCCGAGAGTATACGCCGGTTCCCTGTGGCCTACTCGGGGAACGCTCTGGAGAGAGTCGCGCTAGCCGAACACCGTGCGCAGCAGACCGGCACGCTTCGGCTTCGCTTCCTCCACCACCCCGAGCGGCGCGCCGGCAATCGTTCCCGCCAGGCGCAGCACGTCCTTGCTGATCGGCGCGTCGGGGTGCGTCATCACGAACGGCACGCCCTCGTTCAGGCTGGCCGTCGTCAGCCGCCCATCGCTCACCACCTCGGCGGCGAACTGGCGCTGCAGGATCTGCTCCACGTCCTGCACGCGGATGCCACCGCGGCTGTCGGCCCGGTTCAGCACCAGCATTACCTTTTCCGCCGGATACGCCAGCGCGCTCGTCACGTCCAGCAGCAGCTTGCAGTTCTTGATCGCCGGCATCTCCAGCGTCGTCGGCACCACCACTTTGTCCGCCGCATCCAGCACGTTCAAAATGCGCTCTTCAAACGTCGGCCAGGTGTCGATCACCACGTAATCGAACTGGTCGCGCA
>DASTZM010000183.1:0-4405 GCA_035764305.1 Chloroflexota bacterium
GCGCCCGCCTGCTCGACCTCGACCGTCCGGTCGAGGCGCCGCCCGCCTGGGCCCCCGCCCTGCCGGCTGCGCGTCTCGGCGAACCCGGCTTCCGGCGCCTGTACGGCGTCCGCCTCGCCTACATGGCCGGCGCCATGGCCAACGGCATCGCCTCCGAAGACGTCGTCATCGCCATGGGCCGCGCCGGCCTGCTCGGCTCGTTCGGCGCGGCCGGGCTCGTCCCCGCCCGCGTCGAAGACGCCGTCCGCCGCATCCAGGAAGCGCTGCCCCACGGGCCGTACGCCTTCAATCTCATCCACAGCCCCGCCGAGGAGGCGCTCGAGCGCGGCGCCGTCGACCTCTACCTCCGCCACGCCGTGCGCACCGTCGAGGCGTCCGCCTTCCTCGACCTCACGCCCCACATCGTCCGCTACCGCGTCGCCGGCCTGCGCCGGCTCCCCGACGGCCGCGTCGACGCTGCCAACCGCGTCATCGCCAAGGTCTCGCGGCGCGAGGTCGCCACCAAGTTCATGCTGCCCGCGCCGCCCGCCATGCTCCAGGCGCTCGTCGCCGCCGGCCACGTCACCGCCGAGCAGGCGCACCTCGCCGCCGCCGTCCCCCTCTGCGACGACGTGACCGCCGAGGCCGACTCCGCCGGCCACACCGACAACCGCCCGCTGGTCAGTCTGCTTCCCTCCCTCATCGCGCTGCGCGACGAGATCCAGTCCCGGCAGCGCTATCCCACTCCGGTGCGCGTCGGCGCCGCCGGCGGAATCGGCACGCCCGCCGCCGCGCTCGCCGCACTCGCCATGGGCGCCGCCTACGTCGTCACGGGATCCGTCAATCAGGCCTGCGTCGAGGCCGGCGCCTCCCCACACACCAAAGCGCTGCTCGCCGGCGCCGGCATGGCCGACGTCATGATGGCCCCCGCCGCCGACATGTTCGAGATGGGCGTCAAGGTCCAGGTCCTCAAGAAGGGCACCTTCTTCCCACTGCGCGCCCAGCGCCTCTACGAGCTCTACCAGTCCCACGCGTCGCTCGACGACATCCCCGCGGCCGACCGCGACCGCCTCGAGCGCCAGATCTTCCGCCGCAGCCTCGACGCCGTGTGGGACGAGACTGCGCGCTACTTCCGCGAGCGCGACCCCGAGCAGCTCGCCCGCGCCGAAGGCAACCCCAAGCGCAAGATGGCGCTCCTCTTCCGCTGGTACCTCGGCCTCTCCTCGCGCTGGTCAAACGCCGGCGAGGCGGAGCGCGAGACCGACTACCAGATCTGGTGCGGTCCCGCCATGGGCGCCTTCAACGACTGGGTCCGCGGCACCTCTCTCGAGCCGGCAGAGCGCCGTCGCGTCGCCGGCATCGCGCACCACCTCATGACCGGCGCCGCCTACCAGTGGCGCGTCGCGTTGCTCCGCACCCAGGGCATCGACGTCCCGCCCGACCTCTCCGCCTACTCGCCCGACTGGGACGTGCGTCCGTCGTCGGCGAGCTAAAGGTTGCTGCCGGGCGCCACTTCCAGGCCTCCCGCGCGCGCGTGACGCGCGCTCGCCAGCACCGGCGCCAGCGGCGCCCAGCTGTCTCGCCACTTCCCCACTTCCTCCAGCGCGTACTCGTACCCCGTGCGCGCGATGTCTTCGATCGCCTTCACCTCGAACATGCCAAAGTGGTCCGTCGGCGGGTGCAGGTACAGATCCGACTTGGTCTTCATCGCCTCCGCCGTGCTGATGCTCGCCAGCATCGCCGTGCGCGTCAGGATCGACAGCATGTCCGGGATCTGCTGGTCCTTCTTCGACCACGGGTTCATACGTGAGCGCAGCAGGTGCCACCCCGAGAGCGACTCGGTGTCCGGCAGCGACGTCGTCATCTCGACCCGCGGACTCACGTCGCTCGCGATCACCGCGCCGCCGTGGATCTCGCGCATGATGTCCGCCGGCAGGTTGTTCAGCACGCCGCCGTCGATGATCAGGTCCCCGTTGTCGATCACCGGCGGCGCGACGCCCGGCACCGACCCGCTCGCGCGCACCGCGCGCCACACCGGCCCGTCGCGGTGGATTCGCATCGCGGCGCGCGTCAGGTTGGCGGTGACGCAGAAATACGTCAGCCAGAGATCCTCGATGCGCGTCTCGCCGAACAGCTGGAGCAGCATGCGGCTGATGTTCTTCGCCTCCAGCATCGCCACCAGCGGCAGCGTGCGGTCGCTCGTCGGCTTGTGGTGTGCCCAGTACTCGCGGTTCCGCTCCACCATCGCGGCGTAATCCCAGCCCGCCGCGTACTGCGCCGACACGATGGAACCCGCGCTCGTTCCCCCCACCGCGTCGACCGGAACGTCGCACTCCTCCAGCGCGCGGAGGACGCCGATGTGCGCGTAGCCTCGCGCGCCTCCTCCGCCCAGCGCCGCCGCCACCGTGTGCCCCGTCAGCGTCCGCGCCACCCGCGCCACGTCTTCGCTCGAGCCGGCGCGCACGTGCAGGTGCCGCGCCGCCTGACGCGCCGCCAGCCACGCCGCCGTGCCCGTCGGCACCGCGCCGTCGTCGTGCACCAGCACCAGCACGCTCGGCGCCAGCGAGTGCAGCTCCAGCCGCTCGACGTGCTCCTCTACCTCCCCGAGCGCCTCCGAGCCGCCGCACCTCCCCACCAGGATCACCCGATCCGCCTGCCGCACGCTGCGCACCGTCCACGGCGTCGGCCGCTCGTCCGCCTCGTACAGCACGTACTGGTAGACCATCTCCTGCGCGTTGAGCCAGCCCACCACTCGGCTGTCCTCCGCCTCGCCGTGGCGCGTCTCCGCCGCGCCCTCCCCCAGGTAGTGGTCCAGCCGCCGCGACGTGAGGTGCAGCGTCGGTCCAAGCGCGCTGAGCGCGCGCGCCAGTCGGTGCGTGAACTCCACCAGCGGCGCGTCCCGCCCCGCCGGCACCACCGCGATCGTCGCCAGCGCGTCCGCCTTGCGCAGCGCCTGCCCGCGCAGGCGCCCGATGATGCTCCGCGTCAGCTGGATGACCGTGTCCGGCTGGGTGTGGACCAGGAGGTTGGACGCCTCGCTCGTCAGCCGCAGCAGCTCCGTGTCCCGGATGGCGCGCACCGAGGCCGAGCGGTGCTCGCCCGTGATCACCGCCATCTCGCCCACCGCCTCACCCCGCCCGATCTCCCCCAGGACCAGATCCGCCTCCGGCGCGCGGTCGATGAACGCCTGCAGCCGCCCCGTGACGACCAGGTACATCGAATCGCCCGCGTCGCCCTGCCGGATCAGCAGCTCCCCGCCCGCCAGCGAAACCGGCTCGACGTGTAGCGCCACCTCGCGCCTCCCCGCCTCGCCCATGTCGGCGAACAGCGGGAACGTGGCCAGCAGCGCGGTCGTCTCGTCGATCGAGCGCGGCACGACCTGCCAGTCCGCGGGCCGCTCCTGGATCACCACCGGCCTCTCCCCAAGCCGCAACTCTATAGAAAGGGAGGACGCACGCTCCGGCGCGGTGGTAGCTTCGGGCTACGAACACCGTGGACAGACGCGCGAAAGCTAGTATTCGCGGTCTTCCATGGCCACCGCCGTGCCGTTCACTCTTCCCGACCTGCGGGACATGCTTGTCGAGTGCGCGGACATGCCCGCCTCGCTCGCGCTCGACGATCCCCAGACCGAGCTGGCCGATCTGACGCTCGACTCCGTCGGCCTCCTGACGCTGCAGCTCGCGCTCGAGGACCGCTACGCGATCCGCATCCCGCAGGGCGCCGGCGAGCGCTTGCGCACCGCCCAGGACGTCCTCGACTTGGTGGGCGATTTGCGCCGCGCCTCCGCCTCGTGACCGCTTCCTCGTGCCGCCTCGTGACGGCGTCCTCGTGACCGCCGCCTCCGCGACACTCCCCGCCTCCCAACGCGCTGCCCCGCCGCTCTGGCGCCAGACCCTGGCGCCCGTCGCGCGCGCCCTGCTCGCGCTCTTCGGTTGGCGCGTCGAGGGCACCCTGCCCGCCGCGCCCAGGTTCGTCCTCGTCCTCGCGCCGCACACCTCCAACTGGGATGGCTGGGCCATGGTCGTCGCCGGCTTCGCCTTCGCCACGCCCCTCGCCTGGCTCGGCAAGCGCGAGCTCTTTGTCGGCCCCGCCGGCTGGGCCCTCCGCCGCCTCGGCGGCATCCCACTCGACCGCGACGCCCCCGCCGACGCCGTTCGCGACGCGACCCGCGCTCTCTCCGGACCTGGACACCTCGCCCTCGCCATCCCGCCCGAGGGCACGCGCAAGCCCGCCCCCCACTGGAAGCTCGGCTTCCACGTCATCGCGCGCCACGCCCGCGTCCCAATCGTCCTCGGCTTCGCCGACTACCGCCGGCGCGTCGTCGGCGTCGGCCCCACCCTCTACCCCACCCCAAACCTCGCCGCCGACATGGCCACCATCCGCGCCTTCTACGAGCCCATCACCGCCAGATATCCCGCCCAGGTCG
>DASTZM010000184.1:0-3852 GCA_035764305.1 Chloroflexota bacterium
CGCGCTGACTGTCTTCGGTTCGCTCGCGCTCGCCCCCGCCGTCGGGCCGGTCAACTGGTACGCGCCACAGCAAGTCGACGGGTGGCTGCGCCTCGTCTCGGCCGACGCGTACCGCGGCCTGCTCGACCTCCCCGGCGCGCCGCTGCGACTCGCTGCCGCGCTGCGGACGCTCGTCGCCAACCTGGGCGCGGTCGGCGCGGTGATCACGGCGGCCGGCCTTCAGGAGGTCCTAGCGCGGCGGCGCGCGCGCGGCGTGGGTGGAACATTGACCTGTGCCGCGCTCGCCCTCGCCTATCTCGTCTTCACCGCCCTCTACGCCGCGCGCGACGCCGATGCCTACCTGCTGCCGGCGCTCGTCCTGCTCACGCCGGCCGCCGCCATCGGCATCCGCGCCGCCGCGGGGACGCTCCAGGACGTCGCCGCGCGGATCGGCGCCCCACCGAGCGCCGCCGCTGCGTTGCTCACGGTCCTGGTGCTCGGCCAGCCCGCCGTGCAGGTCGTGCGCCTGATGCCCGCGCTGGACCTGCGCACCGACCGGACCGCCGCTGAGTACGCCGCGCGTGCGCTCGACGACGCGCCGCCCCGCGCCGTGCTTGTCGCACACGGCGACGCCGCGACGTTTGCACTGTGGTACACGCGCTACGCGCTAGGCCGCCGCGCCGACGTCGCCGTGCTCAACGACGATCTGCTCGCCCACTCCTGGTATCGAGCCCACGTCACGCGCCTGCACCCTGACGTCGTGCTCCCACCTCTGGGCGCCGGGGATGGCGTTGACGCGGAGACCGCCGTTGCGCTGCTGAAGGGCGCGAACCAGGGGCGCGTCGTGCGTGCGCCGGTGGCCCCCACGATGGCGGAGCCCGGGCCGCGTCCGTGAAGCCCGTGCTGCGTGCCCTGCGCGGCGGACTGGTCGTGCTCCTCGCGCTCTACGCCCTCTCGGGCCTGGCGATCGCCATCGCCGGGTGGCGCATCGCGGCGGGCGCGCGCCGCGTGCAGGCCATCCTGACCGCTCCGCCGGGCGCAACGATTCCGTGGACCGCGCTCCGCGCCACCGGCCGCGAGGTGCGCGTCGCGACGCGCGTTATCCAGGTGGCGTCGCTCCCCTGGCGCCCACTGCTCGCGGCCGGTGCGCGCGCCGGCGCGCTGCCGCAGGGCGCAGCAGAGATCGGCCCACTGCTCGACTTCGCCGCCCCGCTCGCCGACGTCGGCGATCACGTGCTCGCGGCCGCCGAAACCGTGGCCCGCCAACTCGACATTCCAAGCGGGGGAGTCCCAGGCGCCGGCGCCCAGCCCATCGCTGCGCGACTCACGCGCGGCCTCGACGCAGCCGCCGGCGACTTCGCGGCGCTGCGTCAGCCGCTGGCCTCCGCCGCCCGCGCCCGCGGCGCCATCGACACCGCCCGCCTGAGTGGATCATTCGCCCCTGCAGCGCGCGCCCTTGATGCGTACGACCGCACGCTCGCCGGTCGACCAGCCGTCGTCGAGTTGCTCGCCGCGGCGCCCGAGGCGTGGCGCTGGCTCGCGGGCGAAGACGGGCCACGCACCTTCCGCGTGCTGGGCCAGAACCGCGACGAGCTGCGCGCCACCGGCGGCTTCCTGGCCTCTGCGGCCGAGGCGACCGTGCAGCGCGGCATCGTGACGCGCGTGCTGGCCGGCAACCCCGCCGAGCTCGACGACTCGAGCCGCTCTCCCACCGAGCCGCCCCGTCCGCTGCGCGAGTTCATGGGACTGGGCAGCTGGCTCCTGCAAGACGCCAACTGGTGGGCCGATTTCCCCACCTCGGCGGCGCAAGCCGACTCCTTCTGGCGCGGCGGCGCGCCGAACAGCGGGACACTCGCCGCCGACGACGGCGCCCTCATCCGCTTGACCGGCGCGCTCGGCCCCCTGCGCCTGCCCAGCATCCCCGAGCCCGTCACCGCGCAGAACCTCCCCGACCTCATCGCCACCAACGTCTACGCCGGCGCACTCACCCACGCCGAGGGAATCGCCATCCAGGAGCGCAAGTCCGCGTTCCTCTCGGAGCTCTTCTCATCGCTGCTCGGCGCTGCGCTCGACCCGCCCGCCGACAAGCGCGCCCCACTCGCGCGCGCCGTGCTCGAGGCGTTCGAGCAGAAGGAGCTGCTCCTCACCCTGTCCGAGCCGCGCTTGGCCGCCGCGCTCGCCGAGCTGGGGTGGGACGGCCACCTCAGCCGCGCCGAGGGCGACCTGCTCTACCTCGTAGAGAACACCGTCTCCTACACCAAGCTCGCGCGGCGCATGCAGACCGAGCTGGCGTACGACGTCCAGCTCGACGAGCGCGCCGCCGTGCGCCGCGCGCAGCTGACGCTCCGCGTGCGCAACGCCTTCTCCGCACGCGAGGTGCCCTCGATGTATCCCTCCTTCTACTTCGGCATCTGGTGGAACCCCGCCACGCGCCGTGAGGAGACGCACCTCGGCCGCTACGCCGGGTACTACCGCGTCTACGTCCCCGAGGGCACCGTGCTGCTCGGCGGCGCGGGGTGGGACGCCCCGCTCGACTATGTGCCTCGCGAAAGCGGCCGCGCCGCGATCGGCGGCTACCTGATCGTCGATCCCGGGCAGACGCGCGAGGTCTCGCTCGATCTCGTCCCGCCCGGCTCGACATCCGCCGTGGCAGGAGGCTACCTCCTCACCATCCCACGCCAGCCCAGCGCGCCGCCGCGCGACGTGCGCCTGCGCGTCACGCTCCCCGCCGGCCTGCGTGCCGGCGTGACCGTCACCGGCGCGGGAGTTCTCTCCGGCCCGTCAACCCAGGTGCCTCCCGTCGCTGCCGACGCCGCGGGCCGGACCGCGCTCGAGTGGCGGGGCGCGCCCGGAAGCGACGTAACGCTTAACGCGGCGGTCGCGTTCGCCGGCTGACGACAGGGCGATGACAGTGCCATGAGTGCCCGCCGCGTGCTCCTGACCGCCGGGTTGCTCGCGCTCGTCTGCGCCCTGCCGCTACGTACGCCGCCCGCCGCCGGCCAGACCATCCCGCTGCGCCCCACGCCCACCCCCAACCCGGGCGCCTTCAGCGTGCTGGTCCAGCCCACGCCCCCCGCCCCGGCCGCGCGCCCCGTGGGCCTGCTGCCGACCACCCCCGCAGCTGCTCCGGGGACAGGCACATCGCTTTCGCCCTCCCCGTCACCTCAGCCCGCGCCGCCGGCCGCCGCGCCTCCGGCCACCCCGCCCGAGCCGTTCCGCATCGAGCACCTCCATCTGTCTCCCGGACAGCTCCCCGCGCCACCCGCCGGCTGGCGCCTGGCCGAGAGCGCGCTCCGCGTTTCAGGGACCGCTCCAAGCAACCCCACCTCTCCCGGCGCCAACCTGACCGTCGGCGGTACGGTAACCGTCGCCCTCTCCGCGCGCGACCTGGCGGCGGCCGGCGGCCGGGCGGCTGGTCTGGCCGTCTTCGCGCTCGACGCCGGCGCATGGGTCCGCGTTCCGACGCAGACGCTGGATCCCGCCGCCGGCCGCCTGACGTTTGTGGCCCCCGGACCGGGCACCTACGCGGTCCTGGCCGCCGCGCTGCTGCCCGACCGCGATGACTACGCCGTCCCCGGCGGTCGCTTCTTCCGCACCGGCGCAGCCGGCGGATTCGCCGTGCTCGACGGCCTCGGCGGGCCACCCGCCGCCTTCTGGACCGTGTACACCGCCGTCGGCGGCGAGCCCGCCCTGGGCCGCCCGATCAGCCGGCGCTTTTCAGCCGGAGGCCAGCTCTACCAGGTCTTTGAGCGCGGAGCCATCTCCTCCGCCGCGGGTCGCGCCGCCACCGCCCGCGCGGGCGAACCCGGCCTCTCCATCCCGGACCCGGCCCGCGAGCCCGAGCCCCCGCCACTCCCACCCATCCAACCGGGG
>DASTZM010000185.1:0-2700 GCA_035764305.1 Chloroflexota bacterium
AGCGTCTCGCTGCCGTCCGCGTCGATGGTGCCCTGGTAGGCGTCGAGCATCAGCTCGGCGAGGGCGGTGCGCGCGGATCGCTCGGCCGTGCGCACGGTCAGCTGCAGCGGACGCGGCTCTACCTCCCCCAGGTCCGCCACCAGGTGCCGCCGCGTCACGCCGCGATGATGCCACCGCTGGCACGCGGCGTGCTCCGTCGCGCCATGGCATCGCCGGTCCCGGCGCAGGTCCGTCAGGCGGTGTGCGGATGGGTCATCCGTCACTTGCCAGCGCGGTCCGTGCTCGGTAGGGTGGTTCCTACCCATGGCGTCTGCCCACCCTGCCGTGCATCGGCTCCCGAGCATCTTCGCCGTCGTGGTGACCGCCGCGCTCCTCCTGCTGGCCGCCACCCCGGCTCGGGTCGCCGCGGCCGACGAATTCCAGCCGGGCAGTGGCGTCGTCCGCCAGGGTCCCACGCGTCCGCCCGCGCAGCAGCCGCCGGGTTACGACGTGTCGTACCCGCAATGCGGAACGTCGCTGCCGGAGGCGTTCGCCTTCGCGGTCGTCGGCGTGAACGGCGGTCGCGTCTTCAGCCGGAACCCATGCCTGGGCACCGGGGAGAATCCGAGCGAGCTGGAGTGGGCCGGGCCCGAGGCGCAGCTGTACGCCAACACGGGCAACCCGGGCCCCGAGCTCTCGAAGTACTGGCCGGATGGCCAGACCACCCCGCTCGAGTGCAACACCGCCGCCAACCCGGGCCTCGACACGCCCGAATGCGCCTACGACTACGGCTGGAACGCGGCCGCGGACTCGTACCGGACCGCCATCGCCGCCTACGTCTCGTTGGGATGGGCCGATCCCGACGCGGACCGCACGCCAGTGGCCAACTTCTGGTGGCTCGACGTCGAGACCAGCAACAGCTGGCGGTCGGAGCACGCGCTCAACATCGCGGTCCTGCAGGGTGCGGTGGCGTACCTGGAGTCCGTCGAGGTCGGGGGCATCGGCTTCTACTCGACGCCGCAGCAGTGGGGCCAGATCACCGGCGGCACGGATGTCTTCGCCACCTATCCGGCGTGGCACGCCGGCGCGCGCACATTGCGGGGCGCCATGGCGAACTGCCGCGACGTGCCGTTCACCGGTGGCGCGCTGGTGATGACGCAGTACTTCGAGCGCGGACTGGACGCGAACTACCTCTGTCCCTGACCCGGCGGCCTACCCCGTAGCGGGGAGCTGAGCCGCGGCGCGCCCGCCCTCAGTCGAGGTGCGGCGGGAGCCCGAACAGCGGAAACCAGCGCTTCGTGTCGAGGAAGAACGTGATCCCGACGATCTTGCCGTCGCGCAGCTCCAGCACCTGCAGCGACCACGGAGCGTGGCCGCCCGCCGGGTCGGGCTTGTACTGCGCGAACGCCGGCGAGCCGTTCGCGGTGGTCGGGATGAGCTTCGAGCCCTCGCACGCGTAGCCGGGGCCGATGCACCAGGCCACGATGTCCTCGTGCGTCTGCAGCCACAGGTCGTACGGCGGCATGTTCCAGACGGCGTCCTCGGCCAGCAGCGCGGTGAGCGCCTGCATGTCGTAGCGCTCGAACGCGTCGACGTAGCGGGCCAGCAGCTGCCGCGTCTCGGGATCGTCCGGCGCGGCCGGCGGCGCCTCCTCCGTGAGGTTGCGAGTGTTCAGCGTGTCGCGCGCCCGCTGGAGCGCCGAATTGACCGATGCGACCGAGGTGTCCAGCAGCTCCGCGACCTCCGAGGCGCGCCAGCGCAGCACCTCGCGCAGGATGAGCACCGCGCGCTGCTTCGGCGGCAGGTGCTGGAGCGCGGCCATGAACGCCAGCCGCACCGATTCGCGCGTGGCGGCCACCTCCGCCGGATCGCCGTCGGCCGAGACGACCTTCGCGTCTGGGATTGGCTCCAGCCAGAGATTCTCCTCCAGCGGCTGCGGCAGTGGCGTCGAGGCCGACTGCGCGGGACGCAGGTCCATCGGTCGCGCGCGTCGCTCGCGACCCTTGAGCATGTCCAGGCAGACGTTGGTCGTGATGCGGTACAGCCACGAGCGCAGCTGCGCCCGCCCTTCGAAGCGGTCGAGGCCGCGCCAGGCGCGCACCATGGTCTCCTGCACCGCATCCTCGGCCTCGAACGAGGACCCGAGCATGCGATAGGCGTAGGCGGTGAGCTCCGTGCGGTGCTGCTCCAGCTGGCCGGTGAGCTCCGTCGCGTCGGGTGCGAGCTGCGTCATGGCGGACATCCTATCGGTCGCCACGGGATCCGTCCTCCCCCGCAGCGGCGGATGCCGCCGCCCGCCGCGACAGCGCGGCCAGTGCCATGGACCAGCGGCTGACGGGCAGCAGCTCCCGGTGCCACGCGGCGTCGGTACGGAGACGACGGCGGACGGCGAGGAGCTGCACGCCGCCCGGATCCACGCTGCGCAGTGAGGCCAGTGGGAGCCAGCCGAGCGCCAGCAGGCTTCCCGGCCCGAAGCGCGCCGATGCGCCGCCGACGCACCGCACCTCCAGCGTGCCGGCCTCCACCAGCACGACCGCATCCGCCCACGCGTCCGGCGTGCTGGCCCGGGACGGTCCCGGCGGGATGGAGACGCGCCAGCGCTCGAAGCGCCCCCGCGACATTCGCGTCGCTCAGGCTTCCGGCGCGATGTTCTGATTGCGTCGGAAGACGTTGTCCGGGTCGTAGCGGCGTTTGACCTCGACCAGACGGTTCCAGGTTGCG
>DASTZM010000186.1:0-5564 GCA_035764305.1 Chloroflexota bacterium
TCTCTTGCACCCGGGGACGGCGAAAGGCATCTACGAATGGAAAGAGAGACACTCGAGCCGGACTTCGCCGCCGCGCAGGAAGACGACAGCACGCTCCACTCCGCCGGTGTCGACGCCGACGAAGAAGAGGACACGGTGTACAGCCCGCCCACCGACCCGGTCGTGACGACCGACGCGCACGGCAACACGCGCGTCCTGGGCGGGTTCTCCGGGTCGTCCATGGACAGCATCGCCGTCGAGCGGTCGTCCGATGGGACGCTGGGGGACGAGGCGATCGCCGAGACGATTCTGCGCGAGCTGCGCGAGGACGCCGCGACGACGGCGCTCGAGATCGAGGTGACGGTGCGGGAAGGCGTCGCTCGGCTGCGCGGACGCGTCGCGGACGTGGTCGATGCGGAGAATGCCGAAGAAGTCGCGGCGCGTGTGCCCGGCGTGGTCGAGGTCGTCGAGGAGCTGACCGTCGAAGCGGTCTAGCCGGAAGCGGACCGGCCCGACGGATTGGCGGATCGATGGGGCGGCCCCGGCCGAATCGGACCGGGCAAGGCATAAGACTTGCCGATCAGTACGCGGCAGGGAATCCCCCTACCAATAGAGAGGACTGTCAGCATGCAGCGAGCCGAACGAACCGTGCGCGTCCGCGCGCCCATCAAGGACGTCTACCGCTTCTGGCGGAACTTCGAGAACTTCCCGCAGTTCATGGAGCACGTCGAGCGGGTGCAGAAGCTTGACGCCGACGGCCAGATGACCCACTGGAAGCTCAAGGGGCCCATGGGCACATCGGTGGAGTACGACGCGCGCCTGACTCAGGACGTCGAGAACACGTCGATCGGCTGGAACTCGAGCGGCGGGTCGATGCAGACCAGCGGGACTGTGACCTTCACGGAGATCGAGGACTACACCGAGGTGCACGTCGTCATGCAGTGGTATGACGCGCCAGGCGGTCCGATCGGAGAGTTCGTCTCGAAGGTGTTCGCCAACCCCGAAGCGATGCTGCAGGAGGACCTGGAGCGGTTCAAGAACCTCGTCGAGAGTCGCGCAAAAGTTTCGTGAGGTCGATCCCGTCCGACGGAGAGACGTCGGCGTCGAGCACGCGCTGCATGTGTCGCAGCGCGTGCTCGTTTTCGCCCTCGTCGGCGGAGGCGATGCAGTCGGCCGGCACGACCAGCCGGAAGTCGCGCAAGAACGCGTCGCTGGCGGTGAACAGGACGCAGTAGTCGCCGGTCAGGCCGGTGAGGATCAGCGTGCGCACGTTCAGGTAGTTGAGGAGCGTGTCGAGGGTGGTGGAGTAGAAACCCGAGTGCTTGGGCTTGAGGACGAAGTAGTCGTCCTCGTCGGGGAGCAGTTGGCGTACGAACGGCTCGCCACGCACGCCGTCCTCCAGGCAGTGCTCGACCAGCGCGCGCTGGTCTGAGCGCCAGCGGCCGAAGTTGTCGTTGACGTAGACCACAGGGATCTTGGATTCCCGGCAACGCTTCTTGAGCGCCGCCAGGCGAGGCGCGATGGGCAGCGCGTGCTCGTAGAGCGCACTGCCCGTGTCGTACTCGAAGTCGTTGATCACGTCGATCATGACGAGCGCGACCGCGCTCTGGTCCGGCACGTTACCGTGGAGGTCGGGGTTCCGGGCGGGCATAGACGGGAATGAGGGATGCAGTCTACGTGCCGTGTCCGAGCGGCACGGCGCGGCTCCAGCTGTGCGACGCGCCGTGCCCACGCCCCGATCCCGACGACGACACGCTGGCGATCGTCGAGCACGGCCGGGCCGAGCGGCCCCGTTGGCTGACCGTGAGGCTGACCGCACCGCCGTCCGGGGCAGCACCGACACTGGCCATCGCAGCGCACCGCATCGGCTGGCTGCGGCCGTCGGTGCTCCAGCAGTCGCTGCGGGAGTCGGGCCGCACGGTCTGGGGTGATGTGTCGGCGCTGGCCGCGGTGCCTGCCTGGCGGCCCGACCAGATCGACCCGCGTGACGCGCTGGACGAGATCGCTGCCGCCGAGTGGGTCGCTCCGAACGGGACCGCTGCGGTTGAGCATGCGGTCGCGGCGCTCCTGCTGGCGCGCCGCGCCTACACGGCAGTGCCGGAGAAGCAGGCGAGCGCCTTGGCGCGAGCATGGCCCGAGCTGGCCGGCGAGCCAGACGCGGGAAGCGCCGGCGTCTTCGTTCGGACGGCGCGGGACCTGCTTTCGGCGTGGCTTTTCGAGTGGGATCGGGTGAGGGTCCGGCCGAAAGCGCGGCGCGCGTTCGAGGCGCTGCGCGCGCGGTCGCGGTGGGATGGCGCGGCGTGACCCCCACGCTGGCCGTCGTGATCCCCACCTATCGCCGCCCGGCTGCGCTGGAACGGACGCTGCGCGCGCTCGCCGGCGAGGTGGGGGAGGGCGTCGAGGTGGTCGTGTGCGACGATGGGTCACCACCGGAGGAGGCGCGGGACTACGAGCGCGTGGTGGGGGCCTGCGGCTTTCCGGCCAGGCTGACACGCCAGCAGAACGCCGGACCGGCCGCGGCGCGCAACCACGGCGCGCGAGTCTCGGCGGCGCCGCGGCTGCTGTTCCTCGACGACGACTGCGCACCCACGCCGGGGCTGCTGCGGGAGCATCTGCGGGACCGCACTCCGGGCGATCGGGTCGCGGTGATGGGCCACGTAGCGTGGGCGCCCCACCTGCGCGTCACGCCGTTCATGGAGCTGGTGGTCCGCGGCGCGCAGTTCAACTTCGGCGCGATCGCCGATCCGGAGGACGTGCCCTTCACGATCTTCTATACCGCGAACTGCTCGGTGTGGCGGGAGGACCTGGAGCGCGCGGGATGGTTCGACGCGACTCTGCCGCCGTACATGGAGGACACCGAGTTCGCGTACCGTTTGACACGGTCGGGAGTGCGGATCGTCTACCGGCCGGCGGCGCTGGTGCACCACGAGCACGAAGTCGAGCTGGAGAGCTACCTGGACCGCCAGCGCCGCGCGGGGCGCGCCTCGGTCGAGGTGGTGAAGCGCCACCCGGAGCTGTTCGACGTGGTGGGGGTGGGGGACGTCGCGGACGTGGCCCTGCGGGAGCAGTTCTACAGCGTGCTGCTGCGCTACGCCTTCGTGTGCGGCGTCGAGGAAGGACTCGCGGAGCAGGTGGATGACGGGCTGGTGACGGGCGCGGAGCTGCGCGGGCGGTTCGAGTCGTGGATCGCGTCGTGGGCCGTCGGACGCGAGGCGGACGCTCGCGAGTGGCGGCGGCGGGCCGAGGGCTTGATGGCGGAGGTGCGACGGCGCGACGCACGCCTCGCGGAGGTCGTCCAGGAGAAGGACGACCGCATCGCGGCGCTGGAGGCACAATTGAGGCGATTGAGCCGGCTGCTGCCTGTCCGCGCTGCTCAGCGCCTGGCGGCGATTCTCCGGCGGAGGTAGCGGGATGGCGCGTGATTCCTGGAGCGGTGACGAAGTGGATGCGCCCGTGCGGCGCGTCGTGCAGGGACTGATCAGGCTGGCCGAGAGCGAGGAAGCGGGCCGCATCCTCGGCGTCGACGGGACGCTGGAGGACGAGATCGACTTGCTCTTCCTGAGCGAACCGCTGGAGTGGATTGCGAGCGAGATCGCGAACGCGCTGCGCCAGGCGGAGCAGGACGAGGAAGAGGAAGAGGACGCAGAGGAGACCGAAGCCAGTGACGGCGGCTCGGTGTCGCTCTCGACCGCGGTGGCGCTGCTGCGGCTTTACCGCATCGCGACGGGGCAGAAGATCGAGGAGCGCGCGCTGGTCGAGGCGGTGGTCGAGTACCTGAACGAGGAGTGAGGCGCCGCTAGCTGCGGGCCCAGTGCAGGCCGCCGATGCCGATGAAGGTGCGCGTCGACTCGACGACGTCGATGCCCTGGATCCGGTTCACCACCAGGTCGTCGAGCGCCGGGGCGTCGTCGACCTCGATCTTGGCGATTACGTCGGTCTCGCCGTAGATCGCTGACGCCTCCACGATCCCCGGGAAGCCGCGAAGCAGCTCGACCAGCCCGTCGAGCTGCTTGGCGGGGACTTTGATCAGCACCCAGGCCCGGACCATCGTGTCGGCGCTCGTCGTGGCTGGCTTCGTCCACACCGCGTCCGCGCCGTGGCGAAGGATCTGCGGCAGGCCGGAGATGATACTGCCCTCGAAGAGTGCGTCCAGGACAGCATAGACGTCCGAGTCGTGCGGGACGCGCAGGTGTGCGAGCGCGTCGTAGCGGTCCCCGTAGACGGCCGACGCCTCGATCACGTTGTCTTGGCTGCGCAGCAGATCGATCGCGTCGTGCCAGCGGCGGGAGGCGACGGGAAAGAACACATACGCGCCGTCGGCGGGGCGTGTGACCAGCTCCCAGGCGCGCTGGATGGAGATTCCGCGCTGGTAGTACCGCCAGATGGACCGGATGCGCTCCAGGTCGGCCTGCGCGTAGTCGCGCCGCGCGATGCGCGCCTTCTGGAGCTTGGTGGGGCGGATGTAGCCCTGACCCTCCAGGTAATGGACGAAGCGCTTCTCGAGCCCCGGGACGGCGGCCAGAACCTCGGACAGGCGCATGCGCGCCGGCAGCCTAACAGGCCGCCTAGAAGAGCGAGGTAACCAGCGCGCGCACGGCGGCGACCGGCGCGGGGCCCAGCGAGGCGCGGGCGGGCGTCAGCGCCTCGATCACCGCGCCGGCGAGCTTGAGCGGATCGTGACGCGTCGGGCGGTTCTCGTCCACCACGTCGGCTTCGATCACGTCGACGCCGAGCGACTGGAGCGCGGCGTGGTCGACGACGGGGCGGGTGACGCCCCACTCCGCGGGCACGTGGGGCTTGAGGTTGCTGTTGACCAGCACGTGCGTGAACGGGACGGTCGCAGCGTCGAGCGCGTCGTGACGGCCGACGGGCACGCCCAGGCGCTGCCGGAGATGCTCGTAGATCACGCGCACGTGGGCGGCGACGTCATAGTGGTCGGTCTCGCCCGGCTGGGTGGCGACGTTGCAGACGTAGACCTTCTTGGCGCGCGACCAGCAGAGAGCGCGCGCGAGGTCGTCGACGAGCAGGTTGGGGAGGATGCTGGTGAAGAGGCTGCCGGGACCGATCACGATCAGATCCGCGTCGAGCAGGCTGCGAACGACCTCGGGATAGACCGCCGGGCGCTCGGGCTGGAGGAAGACGCGCTTGATCGGGTTGGAGGGGCTCGCGGCCTCGGGCTCGTCGCAGGCTTCCTGGCCACCATGCGAATCATGGGAGCCGCCGCCAGCGCGCTCGGGGATGAGGCTTTCGCCCTCGACCGTCGAGCTGTCGGCGAGCTCGGCGCAGAGCGTGACGTCCTCCAGCGTAGAGGGCAGGATGCGCCCGCGCACGGCGAGGACGCGCGAGGACTCTTCGAGCGCGCGCTCGAAGGAGCCGGTGATCTGCGCCATGGCGGCGATGAACAGGTTGCCGAACGCGTGGCCGCGCAAGCCCGCCCCGTCACCGCTGCCCTGGCTGACGTCGGCCTGGAAGCGGTGCTCGAACAGCTTGGTGACGAGCGGGTCGCTGTCGGCGAGGGCGGCGATGCACTGGCGGAAGTCGCCCGGCGGGAGAACGCGCAGGTCGCGTCGCAGGCGGCCCGACGA
>DASTZM010000187.1:0-21580 GCA_035764305.1 Chloroflexota bacterium
TGAGCATCTGCAGACCCGACGAGCAGATCACGCACGCCAGCGCGCCGAAGAGGTACCGCTTGTATTGGGCGAGGTACTGCGCGACGCGGCGCGAGGTGACCCACGGGCTGACGCGGAACTGGGGCTTCTCACGGTACATCGAAGAGCCACCGCGCATCATCGAGCCGAACCCGCCCGGCCCACTCGCGCCGCCACCACCGCGCATCATCATCGAGCCACCTCCGCGACGCGCTGCGCGCCGTTTGCACGTTCTGCGCCGTTGGCGCCGACCGGAACGGGTGGGGCCCCTTCCGCGGTGCCCTCCTTCTGCAGCGCGAACTGGATCTCGTAGAGGTGCTGGTACAGCGGACTGGAGTGCAGCAGCTCGGCGTGCGTGCCGCGAGCGGAAATCTGGCCCTTCTCCATCACGGCGATCTGGTGGGCCCGCTGGACGGTGGAGAGCCGGTGGGCGATGACGATGGTCGTGCGCCCCTTCATCAGCTCGTCCAGCGCCTGCCGGATCAGGTAGTCGGTCTTGTTGTCGACGCTGCTCGTCGCCTCGTCCAAGATCAGGATCCGCGGGTCCACCAGGATGGCGCGCGCGATCGCGATCCGCTGCCGCTGCCCGCCGGATAGCTTGACGCCCCGCTCGCCGACGAAGGTGTCGTACCCCTCCTCGAGCTCGCTGATGAAGTCGTGCGCGTTCGCGGCGCGCGCCGCCGCCTCGATCTGCTCCTGCGTCGCCGACTCGCGGCCGTAGGAGATGTTCTCGCCGATGGTCATGTTGAACAGGAACGTCTCCTGCATCACCATCCCGATCTGCGCGCGGAGCGCGCTGAGCGAGAGGTCGCGCACGTCATGGCCGTCGAGGCGCACCACGCCCGACGACACGTCGTAAAAGCGCGGGATCAGGTTGATCAGCGTCGTCTTCCCCGACCCCGACGGTCCCACCAGCGCCAGCGTCTGGCCCGGCGGAACCGCGACGCTGACGCTCTTGAGCAGCGGAGGATTCTTGCCGTAGGCGAAGGTGACGTTCTCCAGTTCGATCCTGCCCTCGAGCCGCGGAATGACGAGCGCGTCAGGCTTCTCGGTTACCTCGTTGGCGGTATCCAGGATCTCGAAGATGCGCTCCCCCGACGCGATGGCCTGCTGCGCCATCTGGTTGATGAACGTGACGAAGCGCACCGGCGACCAGAGCGTCAGGACGTAGGAGTAGAACGCCGCCAGCCCACCGATCGTGAGGTCGCCGGTCATGACGCGCCAGCCGCCGTAGCTGATGATGATGATCGCCGACACGTACGTCGAGAAATCGATTCCCGGGCTGGCGATCGCCATCAGGACGTTCGACTTCATGCGCGTCTGTCGGATGTCGAAGTTCACCTTGTTGAAGCGTTCGGACTCGTAGTCCTCGCGGTTGAACGCCTTGACCAGCTTGATGCCGGTGACGTCCTCTTGGATCACGACGTTCATGTCGGCCGACTTCTGCATCGCGATGCGGTACAGAGGCATCGCGGCCGCGAAGCGCTTCTGGAAGTACATCACCAGGGGCAGGACGAGCAGCGAGACCAGCGTGAGCTGCCAGTCCAGCATCAGCATGATGCCCAGGAACATCGTCACGGTGAAGACCGTGTTCAACAAACGCGAGATGCCGCCGCTGAGGAAAAACTGCACCTGCTGGACGTCGTTGGTGACGCGCGACATGAGCTGGCCGGTCTGGTTGGCGTCGTAGAAGCTCATGCTCTGGCTCTGCAGGTGGTCGTACAGCTTCGCCCGCAGGTCATAGATCACCCGCTGCCCCACCCACTGATCGAGGTACAGCTCTCCCGCCGAGAACAGGTTGACCAGCAGCGACACGCCCAACAGGCCGGCGACGTACCACAACGCCAGCGTGAAGTCGTGGGCCGGGACGGCCTTGTCGATGATCTCCTTGGTGAACCAGGCCGGACCGAGACGGAAGAAGGTCAGGGTCAGGATCAGCGCCACCGAGGTGGCGGGACCCCACCAGTAGGGGCGTATGAATCCCAGCAGCCGCAGGAGTGTCTTCACGCGTTCTCTCTCAGCCTTCCGTCAGCTCTCACGCAGTTCTCTCTCAGCCTTCTCGAGTGCGTCGCACAGCAGCGCGAGGCCTTGCTCAATCGCTGCCCGCTCGGCCGGGGACGCGTCGCGCAGCGCACTCGCAAGCACCGCACGCCGCGTCTCCCACGGCCGGTCGATCATCTCTTTGCCCTTTTCGGTCAGGGTGGTACGCACCACGCGCCGGTCCGCCGAATCGGCGCTGCGCTCCAACAGCCCCTTGCACGCCAGCTTGTCGATGGTCTCGGTCGCGCTCGGCTGGGAGATGCCCAGCCCGCTGGCGAGCTGGCCGACCGATACTGGCCCGCTGCGCCCCAGGTAGAACAACACGCGCAGCTGGGGCATGGTCAGCCCCTCGGCCCAGTTGGCGGGGTCCTGTGCGCGGAGCGAGCGGCCGGCCCGCCGGTAGAGTGCCACCAGCCGGTCGATCTCGCCGTCCAGCGACCTGCTGCGCGGCTCGTGGCCACGAACGGCGGTTTCCATCGGCTACGCCGATAGTATAGGCAGACCCAATACGATGGCGGCCACCCGGAAGTACCTCAAGACCGCCGAGATGGCGTTCAGCGCCTTCTTTTCGGATGGGCCGCTCGTCCTGCTGGACTATCTGATGCGGCTGCTGCGCGTGATGATCCTCCTCGCACTGTGGCGTCTGGTCTTGGACAGCCGCGGTGCTGGGGCGACGGACGATCCGGGTCTGTCCCTCGGCGCCCTGCTGACGTACACGCTAATCGCACAGGTCTTCGCACCGCAGCTCGACGTGACGACGCGCATCGAGGACGCGATGTGGGAAGGGACGCTAACCGGGCGGTTCCTCCAGCCGATGGGCTTGGTCGCCAACTTCACCTCGGAGCTGCTGGGGACGTGGGCGATGGTCTTTCTCACCTTTTCGGCGCCGCTCCTGCTCCTCGCCCCAGCGCTCGGCGTCGATCCTCGGCCCGCGTCTCCCCTGCACGGACTGCTCTTCGTCGCCAGCCTGGCCCTGGCGGCGACACTCGGAGTGGCAGTCGACTTCATCTTTTGCGGGATCGCCGGCGCCATCGGTCAAAACATCTGGCTGATCAAGTACGTGCGCACCGGCCTGATGACCATCCTCTCGGGGGTGCTGCTTCCGTTGCAGTTCCTGCCGTGGGGGCTCGGGGACGTCTTCGCCTGGCTGCCGTTCGCCTCGATGGCCTCAGCGCCGCTGCGGGTCTACACGGGGACCGGCGACGCGGCGTGGCTTATCCCACTCCAAGCGGCGTGGTGCGTGGCCCTGTGGCCCGTGGCGAGCTGGATCTGGAGCGCCAACCGGGAGCGGCTGGCCTTTCATGGCGGCTAGCGTGGCCGGCGCGCACCGGCTCGTGCGGCGCTGGCTGTTCTTCGGTCGGCTGGACGCGCTGTGGATGATCCGCGACCTCGGCTCCTTCGCGGGTTACGCGTTCTCGGAAGGCCTTAAGGTGCTCGCGGCGATCGCCACCATGCTGCTCCTGTCCGAGCGCTTCGACGGCGTTGGCCCGTGGACCCAACCGCAGGTAGTCTTTCTCCTGGGATTCGCGGTCACCGCCAACGGCATGATCGACGACCTCTTCGGCTACAACGTGGCATACATCAGCCGCCGGATAGGCCGGGGACAGCTCGACCACGTCCTGATGCAGCCGCAGCCGATGCCGCTGACTCTGCTGACCGAGGGCTTCTCGCCCGCCGCGGGCCTTCCGGTCCTCGGCACCGGGCTACTGCTCCTCGCGTGGGGCATCGGGGGCACCGCCGCTCCGGCCTCGCCACTGTGGTTCGCGCTACTCGCGCTGAACCTCGGCGCGTCGTGCGTCGTAATCTTGGCGTTCGCGTACGCCGTCGGCTCGCTCGCGTTCTGGGCGCCACGCGCGGCGGAGGAGATCAACAGCTCCTCCTGGAGCCTGATCACCCAGCTGCGTGCCTTCCCACTGGACGGGGTCCGCCCAGCGCTGCTGGGCGGACTGCTCAGCGTCGTTCCAGCGGGCTTCGCGGCCTGGTATCCCTGCCGGGCGCTCCTCGGTCTCGATCACTGGCGTCCGTCAGTCGTCGTAACGCCACTCGCGGCGGTGGCGTTCGCGCTCGTCGCGCTGTGGATCTTTCGCACGGGCATGGCCCACTACCTCGACACCGGCTCGCAGCGCTACCTCTCGTATGGCCACCGTCGCTAGCGCCGCGCCGCTGATCAGTCTCGTGGGCGTGTGGAAGACCTACCGACAGCGCCAGCGATCGGAAAGCTTCTTCGGGCAGCTCCGCTCCCTCTTCCGGCCCGAGATCAAGCACGTCGCTGCGCTGCGCGGAGTCGATCTGACTGTGGCGCGGGGCGAGATCGTTGCCTACGCCGGGCCGAACGGTGCGGGCAAGTCGACCACCGTGAAGCTCTGCGCCGGGCTGCTGGCGCCAACGCGCGGCACGGTCCGCGTCATGGGCTTCGATCCGGTGAAGGAGCGCGTGCGCTTCGTCTCGCGCATCGGAGTCGTCTTTGGCCAGCGCACCGAGCTGTACTGGGACCTACCGGTGGCGTCGAGCTTCGAGTGGAAGCGCGTCGTGTGGGACGTGCCGCGCGAGCGCTACGAGCGCATGCGCGGTTTCGTGCGCGAGCTTCTGGCCCTCGACGATTTCTTCCACACCGCGCCGCGCGAGCTGAGCCTGGGGCAGCGCATGCGCGCCGACCTGGGCCTGGCGCTCCTGCACGAGCCCGAGATCCTGTTTCTGGACGAGCCGACTCTGGGGCTGGACGTGCTCGCGAAGCGCAACATCTTGTCCTGCATCAAGGATCTCAACCGCGAGCGGCATCTGACCGTACTGGTGACGAGCCACGACATGGCCGAGCTCGAGCAGCTCGCCGGGCGGATCGTCATGATCCACCGGGGCAGCATCGCGTTCGACGGCGACTTCGGCCGGCTGCGGCGCGAGGCCGCCGCGCGGCGCGTGCTGACGCTCGAGACCGGCGGCGCGACCGCACCGTCGCTGAACGGCGCCGAGCTCGTCGGCAGCGAGGGCGGGCGCCACGAGTACGTCTTCGACGCCTCACGTGTCACGATCGCGGCGCTGCTCGATCAGGCAGCCGCGCAGGCGCGCGTGCTGGACGTCGAGACGCATCAGCTGCCGATCGACGACGTCATCGCCGGGATCTACGAGCGCTGGCTGAACGACGCAACACGGGGGTCAGAAGACGTAGCGGCCGGCGAAGTACGACCACCACGTCAGCAGGAAGCCCGTGTTGCCGGCCAGGTCCAGGTTGGTGACGGACATCAGCAGGATGGCGAATGACAGCGCGGCCGTGACCGCGTAGCGCCCGAACAGCCTCCCGCACACCGCGCAGCCGTGCGCCGCGCCGACGTAGACGAACGGGTAGGCCACCGTGGCTGCCCACGGCGCCGAATAGGACGTCACCGAGTAGAGCGAGATGCCCAGCCCCGCGATCGTAAGCGCGGCGAGCCGGCGCGACAGCAACAGCGCGCCGCCGATCCCGGCGCCCAGCACCAGCGGGTGGTACGAGCGTGCGATCTCGGTCACGTGGTAAGGGCTGAACAGCGATCCCAGGATCTCACGCGGCGGCACTCCGCTGCGCGCGCGCTCGAGGATCATCGAGCCGGGCTGCGAGGCGACGTTGTCGAACGCCGACGCGGGACCCACCAGCGTCGCGAAGAGCAGCTCGAGTCCACGCGTGCCCGCGAGGTAGATCAGCGCCGCCCCTGCCGGCACGAGCAGCGACTCGGCCCACCCATGGTGGCGCGAGGTGAGGCACAGGATGACCAGCAGTGGCATCAGCACCCACTGATACGAGTAGTTAAGCCCCAACCAGACCAGCAGCGCGCCGAGTGCCGCGGTGAGCAGCACGGGGTTGCGCCGCCCGTCAATCAGCGCCACCGCGGCCCAGGAGCCGATGGCCATCGTGGCGAAGTTGGCGGCGTGCAGGTCCAGGCGCCAAAAGTGCGAGATGAATAGTGGGGAGGCGACGACGAGCAGCGCGGCGATCCGCGCCGTCAGTTCGGTCGCGCCGAGGCGGCGCGCAAGCTGACGCGCGGCGACGCCGCCCAGGAACCAGAAGACGAAGTCCACCGCAGCCAGCGACCAAAACGCGCTGCCCGTCCACGCGTAGAGCGTCGCCGCGAGGTAGAGCGTGGCGAAGGTGCGGTAGTGCACCAGCGCGACGCCGAACTTGGGGGGAGCGGCTCCCAAGAAGTGCGGGAACTGCTCGGTGTAGTACGCCACTTCCCACGCCGCCGGCCACCGCTCGAGCAGCGTGACCTCGAACGGGTTCCAGGTGTAGTACCACGGCCCCAGCCACAAGCGCGCCAGGCCCAGCGCCAGGACGAGCCCCCCGAGCAGCCCGTAGAACGCCGCCTCGGCCCGTCGGCTCCTGACGGAGATCATCCCTGCACCATGCGCACGATGTACACACCGTCCTGCTGGCGACCCTCGGCGTCGTTGAAGGTGCCGGCGCGCCACGCCGACCCATCGAAGTAGTGGCTCGCCGCGCCGGGGAGCGTCGCGCCGCGCCCGTAGCGGAAGGCCATCACCCGCAGCCGCGGATCGGGCGGGTCTGCGCGCAGCTCGAAGCTCAAGCGCGTCAGGCCGAGCATGTCGGTGGGGATCGGCACGCTGATTCCGTCGCCCATGGGGCCCACCGGTCCCAGGTCGCGGCCGTTGAGCGTCGCGGAGACACGAGACCTTCCTGCATACGGCTGCGCCAGCGGGAAGACCAGGCGCTGCGGCGCCGGCGGGAGCGGCGCCTCGAGCAGCAGCTCGTGGCGCAGGACCCACGCCGTCGTCGGCCAGCCGGCGGCCCACTTGACGGTCGACTCCGGCACCACGTCGTTGATGATCGGCGCGCGCGTCGCGTTCACCGCCCCGCCGCCGGCGCCGAAGACACCCAGTGCCATCACCGCCGCGGCGGCCGCCCGCGCGCCGGCACGCCGTCCAACCACCCACGCCAGCGGCAGTGCCACCGCGTGGAATCCGGCCAGGTTCAGCGTCATGCGCGACGGCATGCCGGCGAAGAGCACGGCAAACAGCAGCGAGACCGCCAGCAGCGCGGCGACCGGGGCCAAAGAGTCGCGCCGCGCAAACGCGGCGTAGCGCCCTCCGGCGACGCGGCGTGCAATCTCAACCGCGACCCACGCGAGCACCGCGCCCGCGGCCACCTTGCCGCCCACGCGGAGCGCGTCGTCCGCCGCCGGCAGCGGCGCGAGCGCAGCGTGCAGCGCGGCGGCGCACAACCCGGCGGCGGCGCACAACCCGGCGCGTGTAGCCAGTCGCGCGGCAGGGCTCACCGGCATGACCACGCGCCGGCCGGGTCGACCGAACTAGTGCGCGACGCGGCGCTCGTAGCGCAGCGCGGTCAGACGGAGCGTCCCGCCGTGTTCGCGGTCGGTCCGCGTCTCCCCCAGGCGCAGGTGACGCGGCGGCGAGTCGAGCCGGCCGGACCACACGTCGCGGCCGTCCAGCTCCAGATGCACGTCTCCTCCCGCCCGACCGGCGCCAGAGATGTGACTGAAGCTCCACGTGCCCCTCGTGCGCGCCGGATTATTGGACATTGGCAGCGACTTCTCTTCGTACCGCCCGTCGGCCGCCCGCGTCTGAACGTAGACGTCGAACGGCCGCAGCTGCACGACGAGCGGCTCGGCGTCCAGCACGACGAAGTACGTGTTGTCCCGCTCGATCTCTGCCGACCACGTGATCCGCTCCAGCGCGCTCGCACCCCCCGGCGGCAGCAGCGCGCGGGGCAGCTCCCAGCGGTCCGCGCCCAGCGCCGGGCGCTTGACGTCCAGGAACCCTTCCGAACCCGCCGGCGCGCGCAGCACCACCGCGCCGGGCTCGGCGCTGAATGTGGACTCGCCACGCAGCGTCGGCGACACGACCCGGCCGAACGCGATCGGCTCGGGCAGCTCGGCCAGAACCGCCGCGTCGGCGTTGGCCACGCGCACGCCGTGCACCAACGCCGGCAGCAGCGCGATCGTGATGCCGGCAGCCGTGGCACCGCGCGACGCCCACGCGGGCGTCTCTTCACCCGCCGCCCACCACACGAGCAGCGCGGCCGCGGCGAGACCCGCCGCGAGCGCGAAAGCGAACGTTTCTCGCGGGCCGTCTGCCCAGTCGCGGTGCGTCCCGAGCGCGACGAGCGCAACGAGGATCAAACCGATCCCGAGCGCTACCCTTGCGCGCACCATGCCTGGAACGAGCGAGGATACGGCGCGGGGTGACGCACCGGGGGGCGCACACTTTGCCGGCCTCCACCACGTGCTGGTCGGCGTGCCGCCCGATAAGAAGGAAGAGGCGAAGCGCTTCTACGAGGACGTGCTCGGTTTCGTCCCGCTCGCGTCACCCCTCGAATCGTCGGGCAGCGGGAACATGTGGTGGTACGAGTGCGGCGATGCCGAGTTCCACGTCGCCCTTGTCCCCGACTTCCAGGCGCACCGGCGCCCACACGTTGCCGTGCGTGTGCGCAACCTGCCCGCGCTGCGCGCGCGCCTCGCGAAGCACGGCGTCGAGCCGAGTGTCGACTACTCCTACCGCGGCTCCTGGCGGATCTACGTCGTCGACCCGTGGGAGAACCGGATCGAGTTCATCGAGCCGCTTCCTCCAGGCGTGACGCCGCCCGCCAAGACCTAGCGCGCGCCCAACACCCGAGTCGCACCCCCGCCGCGTATGAAGGAGGCGATGCGCCCCTCCGAGATCCCGCTCACGGTGACCGCGCCGCGGCCAGGGGTGCTGCGCTTCGAGGCGACCGGCCGCTTCGCCGTCCCTCCCGACAAGCTGTGGCCTTACATCTCAGACACGCAGCGCCTGAACCGCGTGGTCGGGCTGCCCCAGATCGTCTTCGAGACCGAGCCCCTCACGACCGGCGGCTCGCGCGTGATCGGCGAGTACCCCATCGGCTCGGCCGTGGTCTCCCTGCTGTGCCAGCTCCTGCCGCTCGACCCGACGTTGGCGAGCGACGCCGGACTGCTGCGGTGGCTGCCCACGTGGGCCATCGCGCGCTGGGTCGAGCATCCCTTCGAGTGGGAGGCGAACCGTCTGTACGCCGTGACGCGCGAGTACTTCTGGACGCCGCTCGGGCTGTACCCGTTCCGCTTGTTCCGCGGCGGCGCCGAGCTGCGTCCGACCGACGACGGCGGCAGCCACGTCATCGCCTTCGCCGACATCACGCCGAGTAACCCGCAGGGCGCGCTTCTGACACGCACCGTGCTTGGCCCCAGGGCCGCACGCGCCGTCATCCGGCAGTGTGATCTCTTCGAGCAGTACCTGCTCGGCAAGGCCCGCAGCCCATTCCCCCAGCTCGAGCGCGACGCGCCGCCGGCCGCCGTGCGGCCCGCGGGCACGGTGGCCGCGTCGCAGGTCAACACCGCGACCGAGGGCTGGGACGGTCTGCTGCGCGCGGGAGTCCGGCCGGAGCTTGTCGCGCGGCTGCGCGACCACGTCGAGCGCGCACCCGACGAGGACGTGCTCGAGATGCGCCCATTTGCCTTGGCCGACCGGTGGGGCACCGACCGGCGCGAGACACTGGTGCTCTTCCTCCACGCGACGACCGCCGGTCTGGTCGAGATGTCCTGGAAGGTGCTGTGCCCCAACTGCCGCATCTCGAAGGCGGGCTTCTCGTCGCTGGCGGACATCAAGGATCAGGCGCACTGCGAGACGTGCAACATCACCTTCGACGCCATGGTCGACCGGCAGGTCGAGGTGCGCTTCACCGTCAACGAGCGCATCCGGCACGTCGAGGACCGGCGGTTCTGCGCCGGCGGCCCTCAGAACGTGCCCCACGTCATGGCGCAGGCCGAGCTCGCGCCGGGTGAGACGCGCCAGATCCACGTCGAGCTGCCCCCGGCCGCTTACCGGCTGCGCTCCCTCCAGAGCGCGACCAACGCCGTGGTCGAGACAGCGTCGACCAGCGCCGCCGCGCCCGCCGCGGGGCCGGACGGGACGCCGGTCGACTTCCGCCTCACCCCTGAGGCCATCCTCCCCCCGCTCGCGGCCGCGGAGGCGGGCGGAGTGACGCTTCGCGTCGACAATGAGACGGGCGTGACCGCCACGCTCGTCGTCGAGCGCCCCGACTGGCCCGACGACGCGGCGACGGCGGCGCTTGTTGGGACGCTGCAGGAGTTCCGCGACCTGTTCGGCAAGGAGGCGCTGGCGCCAGGGCTCCAGCTGGTGATCCAGCGTCTGGCGTTCCTATTCACCGACCTGACGGGGTCGACGGCGCTCTACCAGGCGATCGGCCAGGCGCGCGCCTTCCGTCTCGTGCAGGACCACTTCGCGATCCTGGTGCGCGTGATCGCGGAGCATAACGGCGCGCTGGTGAAGACCATCGGCGACGCTGTCATGGCCACCTTCCCAAACGGGATCGACGCGTGCGGTGCGGCGCTGGCCATGCAGCGCGAGATTGGCGCCCTCGACGTCGCCGACATCCGCGACGCGGTTGACCTCTCACGCTTCCTGAAGATCGGCGTGCACGAGGGGCCGTGCATCGCCGTCGGCGCCAACGAGCGGCTGGACTACTTCGGGACGACGATCAACGTCGCGGCCCGCGTTCAGAGCGAAGCCCACGGCGGCGAGGTGGTGGTCACGACCGAGATCTTCGAGCTGCCAGCGGTCCAGCAGCTGCTGCAGCGCGAGGCGCTGACGGCAACCCAGTCCGAAGCGCGCCTGCGCGGCGTGCGAGAACCGGTACGTCTGTACCGCCTGGGCTCCCTTTCCGATGCCGCCCAGCCTAGAATGTCGTTGACAACCTCGTCCCACGCCGTACCAGCATGACCTTCCAGCGCAGAACGATCCTCTCCAGCGCCGCCGCAGCGGCGGGCGCCCTGACCCTTCCGGCGCCCGCGCTCGGCGCGCCGCTCGACGTGCTGGCGTCGGACGCGGTGTACTTCGAGGAGACGAGGCACGCCGTCTCGGGCGCCTTCCTGCGCTTCTGGCGACAGTACGGACTCGACGCCTTCGGTTTCCCCATCTCGGAGGCATTCGACGATGGCGGTGTCCTGAACCAGTACTTTCAGCGGGCGCGCTTCGAGCTGCAGCCAGATGGAGCGGTTCGCCTGGGCCTGCTCGGCATCGAGGCGGGCGGGGCCGAGCCTGCGTCCGCAGCGGGTGGGCCAAGTGAGGATGGTGCGGTGGTGGTGCCGGAGACAGGGCACTCTCTCGCCGGCGCCTTTCTGTCCGCGTATCGTGAGTGGCGCGCGACGCTCGGCCCGCCCATCGGGCCGGAGCGCGGCGGCGGCGAGGGCGACGGCTACGTGCAGTACTTCGCCCACGCGCGCCTTGAGTACGACCCCGTCGGCGGCCTGCGACGCGGGCTGCTCGGACAGGAGGTCGCGTCGCTGCGAGGCGTCGGCACCAGCTCCGTCGCCCGGCCGGCAGGAGCGGTGCTGTGGTCGGAGTACCTCGGCGCGCTCGCCCAGGACGAGGAGGACCGGCGCGCGCTGGCAGCGCGCGTCACGCTGAACGCGCGCTTCGTCCCGTCCTTTGGGCAGCGCTGGGTCGTGGTCAACCTGTCGCAGCAGCGCGTCACCGCCTTCGAGCACACCAGGCAGGTCTTCACCGATCTGATCTCGTCGGGACGGACCGACAAAGGGCTATCGACCAGGGGGGTCTTCGCGATCAACAAGCGTGTCGCCAACGAGACGATGGACTCCACGACCATCGGCTACCCGATCGGCCATCCGAAGTACTACAGGCTCGAGAACGTCCTCTACACCCAGTACTACAACGGCGGCGAAGCGCTGCACTACGCCTGGTGGCACAACAACTTCGGGCAGCCCATGTCCTACGGCTGCATCAACATGCGCCTCGCCACCGCCAAGTGGTTCTGGGACTGGGCCGCCATCGGCACCCCGGTGATCGTCGTCTAGGTCGGCGGGCGCAAGTAGTCCTTACCCACGTACGACCGCAAAGCAGTGGGCACCTTCACCGACCCATCTGCCTGCTGGTAGTTATCCAGCAGGGCGATGATGATCCGCCCCAGCGCGCAGCCGGTGTCGTTCAGCGTCCACGCCACCTTCGGCGCCCCACCGTCGGCCGGCTTGTAGCGGATGTTCATGCGCCGCCCCTGGTAGTCCGACGTGTTGGTGTCGGTCATGACCTCCATGAACTCGCCCAACCCCGACAGCCACGCCTCCACGTCGCGCTGCCGGTGTGACGCCAGGTAGCCCGCGTCGGCGCCGCACTTCTCGACGATGCGGTACGGCATCTCGAGCTGCTGGAGCAGCCACTCGTTTACGCCGCGGAACTGCTCGTAGATCTCCTCAGCCTGCTCGGCTGTGCAGAGCGCGTTCATCTCGATCTTGTCGAACTGGTGGACGCGCTTGATGCCGCGCTGGTCCTTCCCCCAGCTTCCCGCTTCTGAGCGAAAGCACGGCGTCGACGCGAACATGCGTATCGGCAGCTCCTCCTCGCGCAGCGTCCGATCCATGAAGTACGAGAAGTTGCTCGGCTCGCTCGACCCCACCAGGAACAGCTCCGCCCCTTCCTCCACGTTGTGGCTCGCGATCTGATAGACCTGGTCGCGCCCCTCTGGGAAGTGGGACGTGCCGTAGAGCGAGCGCTCGCGCACCAGCAGTGGCGGCACGATCGGCTCGAACCCTTCGGCCAGGAGGCGTCCCACCAGTAGCTGCTGGATGGCGTACTGCAGACGCGCGACGTCGCCGAACAGGTACGAGAAGCGCGACCCCGAGACTTTGGCGCCCTGCGCCGTGTCAACCCCCCCCAGGCGCTGGCCGATGTCTGCGTGGTGCGCCGGTGTGAAGTCCTTGCTGTCGGCATGAACGGGGTGTTTCGGCATGAAGGCGGCGGCCCCGCCCTGCGCGCCGAGAGCCTTGTCGAGCTTGTCCTTGGGTAGGTACCCCTGCCCCGGAATCCACGCGCACTCCTCCAGGTTGTCCTCTTCCCCCTCCCCCGACGGCATCATCGGATGCGGGAAGTTGGGGAACCAGTCCAGGATGCCCTGCCACTCCCCCTGCAGCGTCGTAATGCGCTCTTCGATCTCGCGAGACTGCTGGCGCAGCTCCTGACCGCGCGTCCGCGCCGCGTTGGGGTCGGTCCGGCCGAGTTGAGCCAGCTTGTTCTTCTCGGCGTTGAGCGCCTCGAGCCGCTGACGCGCCTCACGCAGCTCGCCGTCGAGCGCCAGCCAGCGGTCGAGATCGGCCTTCTTTGGGTCGACGCGCCGCTTCCGAATCGCCTCGCGCATCCGGTCGGGATTCGCGCGCACCTCGCGTACTTCGATCATCGGTGTATTGCTCCCAGAGTATTCCGTTTAGCCGCCGGCGCTCGTGTAGTGGCGTAACGCGAACCGCCAGAAGCCGTTGGTGACAAACAGGGCGCCCGCCGCCAGCGCGATCCCCGTTGGCACAAGCCAGGGATCGGCCTCGCCAAGCAAAGCTTGCGCCGGAAAGGTCGTCGCAAAGGCGACGGGGATGACGTAGGTCAGCACGTCGCGCACCGGGCGTTGGAAGAACTGCACCGGGAAGCGCGCCGCACTGTGGAAGGTACTGACCAGCGTGTACAGCTCGCTGATCTGGATCACCCAGAACGTGCACGCCACGACGCAGAACCGGAGCGCGTACATCACCGCCAGCCCGCAGGCGCCCACCACCAGCGCCGACGACACCGCGACGGGCGACCACACGACGCCCGCCCGGCCGCCGGCGTAGACGACGACCGCTACTCCGGTCACGACCTTGAGCAGCTCGTACACGTTCACCAGCCGGCAGCTCACCAGGAACTGCGACGACGCCGGGCGCAGGAGCACCAGGTCCAGCTCGCCGTACTGAATGAGGGCGGCGAGCCGGGTCAGCCCCGACGTGAACAGCGCGGTCCAGACTCCGTCGAAGATCCAGTACACGCCGAGCAGCAGCAGCGCCTCGTCCGCCGTCCAGCCCGCTACTTCGTCCGCGAAGCGATAGAAGACGACGTACGTCACGACGAGCAGCGCCAGCTCGGAGAAGCTGCGCACGAGCGCGAGCGCGAGGTTAGCCCGGTACTCGGTCTGGCGCATCAGCGCGAGCCGGAAGAAGCGCCTCCACAACCGGAGATACTTCACGCGCCTACGCTCCGACCGCCGCATAGCCACGCAGCCCGCGCGCCCACACCCATCGGAACAGCGCGAGAGTGACGAGCAAGTACGCCACCTGCGTGCCGAGTCCCGCAGCGATGCCCGGCGCGTCGAGTGTCCCGGTGGCGATCTCCAGCGGGAACGAGAGCAGGTAGCGCCACGGCTGCGCGCGCAGGAGCGGCCCGAGTTCCGGCGGGAACAGCGCGAGGGGCACGAAACGTCCCGCCAGCAGACTCGCGACCAGCGCCTCGAGCGCGATCAAGCCGCTCACGTCCTGCAGCCAGAACGCCGCCGCGCCGATCAGGAAGTCCAGTGTCAGCGTGAGCGCCGCCGCGAGAACCACGGCAACGGCGACGCACAGCCAGCGCGCCGCATCGGGCTCGAGACGGACGTCGGTACGGAAGGCGAGCCCGACGAGGATCACGAGCGGCGCGATCAGGATGAGCTTGATCAGCTTCTCGCCGACGTTGTTGCCCGCCTGGTGCATCATCGGCGCGGGCCGCAGCAGGTAGCGCGAGAGCGCACCGGTGCGGATGTCCTCGGCGAGGTACTCGGCGGTCCACGCCGAAGTGAGCATCGAGACCACGCCCAACAGCAGGAAGTAGGTCACCAGCTTCGAGCGGTCGAGCGGCAGGCCCGCCGCGGCGTGTTCCTGTACCGTGAGCCAGATCAGCAGCGAGACCGCCGGCCCCGCCACGTTGTTGATTTGATAGATCACGAAGCCGGAGCGGTACTCGAGCGTGAGCAGCGCGTTGACGCGCACTTCCTGCAGGAGCAGGCGCACCATCCGCGGTGGTCTCATTCCAACCCCCACATCACCTCGAGCGCGCCGTCGGTGGGACCGTCGTACTGCAGCGCTCCGTGGTGGATCACCAGCACGCGTGGGCAAAGCGCACGGATGTCGTCGAAGTAGTGGCTTGTGAGCAGGACCGTCGTGCCCAGCTCGGCATTGAGCCGGCGCAGGAAGTCCCGCACGCGCTGCTGCGCGAAGACGTCCAGCCCGATCGTCGGCTCGTCCAGGAAGAGGACGTCCGGCCGGTGGATCAGCGCCGCCAGCAGCTCCAGCTTCATGCGCTCGCCCAACGACAGCTTCCGCACCTGCACGCCCAGCAGATGAGTCACGTCCAGCAGCGCGGCCAGGTTGTCCAGGTTGCGCCGGAACGCCGCATCGGGCAGGTCGTAGATCTCCTTGTGGAGCAGCAGGATCTCCATCGCCGGCAGGTCGTGGTAGAGCAGCGACTTCTGCCCCATGACGAGCGCGATGCGCTTGAGCATGGCGTGGCGCCGCTCGTGCGGCGTGAAGTCCAGCACGCGCGCCTCGCCGCCGCTGGGGTGCAGCAGACCCGAGAGCATCTTGAGCGTGGTCGTCTTCCCCGCGCCGTTGGGGCCGATGAAGCCCACCACCTCGCCCGCTTGGATGGAGAACGTGACGCCGTCGACCGCCGTGCGCGTGAGCGTGCGCCGCCGAAACAGGCTCTGCAGCGAGCCGGTGAGGCCTGGGGCTTTGACGTGGTAGGTGTAGGTCTTGGTCAGGTCGACCGCTTCGATCGCGGCCATAGGAACGTCTCCTGAAGGTGAGATACGGCAGCCTGCTTCAGGAGGGGGTGGGGCGCGACCGCGCAACACGCCGCGGCCGTGGAAGACCTACAAGCCGTCGAGCCGCGCGGAGACGCCCAGGACCCCCTCCCTCTTCGATCGACCGATCGAAGTGAGGGGGCGGTTACCTCGGATCGCCCGATCGGGCCAACCCTCCACCTGCGCGTCCTTCGCGTCTCAGTATAGGCCGGCGCGCCGCCCGTGGTACGGTGGGCCGCAGCGCGCGATGAGCGACACGATCATCATCCGCGAGTCGCCGGGGCGCGCTCCGGGCCGGGCCGGCTTCGTCGTCCCGGCGCCGTCGACGCTGCTGGGTCGCACGCTCGACAAGCTGGTCGACTCGCTCCGCGCGCACGGCCTCCTTGTTGGGTGGTGGACCATCAGCGGCGCGGCCTTGTGGCCGGCGACGCTGCTGTGCCTCTCGCGCATCACACCGACGTATGCCTCCGTCAACGCGGGGGCAGGGCCGTCTGATGCGCAGTTTTCGCTGTGGCTCGTGCAGGCGGCGCTGTTTGGCGGCGCCGTGTCGGGTGTGGCGCAGTGGCTTCTGCTGCGGCGCCTTGCGCGTGGCACGCTCTTGTGGGTGCCGGCGACCGCCGGCGCCTGGGCGTTGGGCATGTTGGCGGCCAACCGCGGCGTGAGCGCGGTCTGGCTCTGGCTGTTCCAGCACTACGAGGCGACGCCACAGCCGGTCGAGACCTAGCGTCCGCCGCTACGCGCCCGGCAACGCCGCCTCGAAGAACCGCACCGCGTTCGCACTCATGAACGCCCGCACGTCGCCGTCCGAGTAGCCCTTGGCCCGCAACAGCGCGGGGACCTTCTGGAGGTCGGCGATGGAGAGCAGGTCCTCGGGGGTCTGCTCGTAGCCGTACCCACCATCCAGGTCGGACCCGATGGCGACGTGTCGTGCGTTGCCCGCGAGTTGGCAGATCCGATCGACATGCTCGACGTAGTCCGAAAGGTGGATCAGCTCGCGCGGCGTCTCGTTGCGCACGTAGCCCGGATACAGCATCCAGTTGTCGAGCGCCGGGCCCACGATCGCATCGCGCTCGATCAGCGCCTTCAGTTGCTCGTCCGAGAACTGCCGCCCGCCGGCCACGATGGCCCGGCAGTTCTGGTGCGAAGCGAACACCGGCCCCCTGAAGCGCTCGAGCGATTCCCAGAAGGACGTGTCGCTCTGGTGCGTGATGTCCAGGATCGCGCCCAGCTCGTCCATGACCCGCAGCAGCTCGCGGCCATCCTCGGTCAGTGGACCGTCGGCGCCCGTGCCGTGCGCGTACTTGGAGACGCCATAGTGCACCAGGCTTACCGCGCGCAGGCCATCATCCCACCAGCGCTCCAGCTGCGCCGGCTCGACGACGCAATCGGCGCCCTCAGTGCCAAGCACGAAGCAGACCGGCGTCTTCCCCGCGCTCTCACCGGCGAGCGCAGCCTCCCACTCGTCAGACGCACGGCGCATCTCCGCTCCGGTCCGCACCATGCGCATCTCGCCCTGGAGCTCCAGCTCGCGGTAGTAGGCCAGCATCCCCTGCGTCACCCCGTATGTGATCTCGTGCGTCCGGTACCCCGTCCCATGGCCACCCTCGCCGCGCCGCACGCGCGCCAGCACCGTGGCGACGCACAGCCCGACATGGCCGCGTCGCATCTCGGGGAGCGTGACCGTCCCCTTACCACTCGCCTTCGCGGGAGGTCCCACCCCACCGCCTCTGGCCACGCCGGCCATGCCCTGCTCGGCGGCGCGCGCTTCCTCGAGCGGCAGCTTGAGGTCCCGGTCGTACCACAGCGCGTTCATCGCCAGGTCCAGATGCAGATCGAAGGCCAGCATGGGGCACGCATTATGCTCAACACGTCTGCAAGGCGTACGAAACGTGCTTCGACTGCTTGGATCGGGCGTGGCGCTCTTGGTCGCCATCGTCGCGGCGGCTCTTTTCTTCCCACCTCGTGAGCGCGTCTCTCTGCCAGCCCCCGACACATCGTCGCGCGCCACGACCGCTGCTCCCACAGCGGGCCCCGGACAGGTGGCGCTGGAGTTCGATGAGGCGCAGCTGACGCGCCTCGCATCGAGCGGGGTCTCAGGTATGTCGTTTGACGCAGGCCCGCTCGGCGCGGCGACGGTGCGCGATCTGGCGGTCCAGCTCCGCGCGGGGCAGATCCAGGCCACCGGCACCGCGCAGATTGGACCGACCCCGCTCCCGCTCGCGCTGGGCGGGACGGTGCAGCCAGTGAACGGCCGCCCGCGACTTTCCCTCTCGGACGCACGGCTCGCCGGCGTCCAGATACCGCAGGCGGCGCGCGCCGCGGTGGAGCAGACTCTCCAATCCCAGGTCGATCAGCTCATCGCCGGGCAGCCCGTGCGTGTCTCCTCAGTCACGATCGACGGCGGCAAGATAACCATCGTCGGCTCGCGGGCGTGAGCGTCCCGTAACGCACCCGTAAGCGATTCCCACTTTCTTCATCGCCCGACCGCTGACATACTGGGCATTGGCTGGACCCCTGCGGAGAGGTCACCAACGCCCATCCGACAGTGCAGTCGGGACCAAGACGGAGGAACAAGTGCAGAACGCTCTACGCCGCGCGCTCGCCCTGCTCGCGGCCGCCAGTTTGGTGGCCGGACTCTGGCCCACCGCCCCATCCGCGGCGCAGGACGCGACGGCATTCATCGTGCGCTTCGAACAGCCGCCGGCGATCCTGCTGCGAGCAGCGGCCCAGGCGGCCGGTCGGTCGTTCGACGTCGAGGCCTACGAGGCACGACTCTTTGCGCAGCAGGATCAGTTCCTGGAAGCCCTGCGGGCCCGCGGCGTTCCCGCGGCGGTCGTGACCCACGATGTCGTGGAGAACGGCGCGCAGGCGCCGCGCGCCGTTGCTGCGCGGTGGGCGTTCGCGCTCAACGGCATGGCGATTCAGGCACCCGCCAGCGCCCTCGCCGCCATTCAGTCCATGCCCGGCGTCGCCCACGTCGAGCCCGATCGTCAGATCGAGTTCCATCTCGCCGAGAGCGTGCCCTACGTCCGCGCGCCGGAGACCTGGCGCCTCCGCCCGGGGTCGTCCTGCGGCCATGGCGTAACCAATGATCCGGCCACGACCGGCGACGAATCACAAGCCAGCACCAACGGCGATGCCTGCGGCCAGGGGCAAGCAGTCGCGGTGATCGACTCAGGTATCGACTGGACCCATCCCGAGTTCACCAGTGACCCATCCAAGCTGCCCGGCCCCGGCCACGACAAGGTCAAGTTCTGGGCCAACTACGAAGGCATCGTCGCCGGCGTCAACGGGCCCGTCGGGACCGACGACTTTGGGCACGGCAGCCACGTCGCGTCCACGATCGCCGGGGACGATAGCCTCGGATACGCCAGCGGCGTCGCCGTCGACGGCCGGGACGTCGGCCAGTCACGCTTCGAAGGAGTGGCGCCGCGCGCCGACCTCTGGGCGTACAAGGTGTGCGGGCCCGCCAGTTCGTGTCCCGGCAACGTCCTCTCGGCGATCAACGACGCCGCCAAGCGCGGCGCGACCGTACTCAACCTCAGCCTCGGCTCGACCAACGACGACCCGTACTCGAGCCAGGCCACCGCCATCAACAACGTGATGAGTGCGCGTCCCGGAAGTGTCGTCGCCGTCTCCGCGGGCAACTCGGGACCGGGCTACAGCACCATCGGCACGCCCGCCACGGGCTACCTCGCACTCACCGTCGGCGCGGCGACTGACCCGGGCGACAACCAGTACTTCGTCCAGCTCAGTCCCACCGGGAAGCGCCTCGAGATCAACCTGTTCAGCAATTCGCCCGCCCCCCCGAACCCACCGATCCAGAGCGATTTCGTCTACGTGGGTCTTGGCTGCACCCCCGCCGATTACGCCGGCAAGACGCCGGTCGCCGGAAGGATCGCCCTTATCGAGCGCGGGAGCCCGGCGGACTCGGGCACCTGCACGTTCACGCTGAAAGCCACACTCGCCCAGGAGCAAGGCGCCGTGGGCGCCTTGATCTTCAACAACGTCGACGGCAACTTCAGCGGAAGCATGGAGAAGACACGCATCCCGGTGGGCGCGCTCTCCCAGGCCGACGGCTCCCACCTCGTCGGCTACACCGACCCGCTCACCGGCCACTCCGAGCGCGATGGCGTGCTCAGCACGATCAAGTTCGACCCCGAGTACACCGTCATCGCCGGGCGCATCACCGGCTTCTCCTCGCGCGGGCCGACCGGCGACTTCCGCATCAAACCCGACGTCGTCGCTCCCGGCAACTCGGTTATGGCCGCGACGACGAAGGTCGGTGTTCCCACCCAGAGCATGCAGAACGCCGGCGGCTACACCAGCGCCGGCGGCACCAGCATGGCCTCGCCGCACGTCGCCGGCGCCGCGGCGCTCCTGCGGCAGCTCCATCCCGACTGGTCGCCGCTCGACGTCAAGAATGCGCTCATGAATACTGCGGTTCTGCTCACCGAGCCGGCCGACGGCAAGCCGTACTCAGTCCTCGATCAGGGCGCCGGCCTCATCGACGTCCACGCCGCCGCCACGACCAAGGGCCTGCTCACAGCGCTCAACAAGTTCCGCGTTCCTGATGGCGCTGACGCCGACGACGATCCCGATACGCTGATCGCCGACATCGCCAGCTATTCGTACGGTGAGGTCGAGAACTACGGCGGGCGCGTCACGCGCTCAGTCAGCTTCAAGATCCGCGACGTCTCCGGCACCGCGCGCACGTACTCGCTCGCCTTCCAACCCGGCGACGGCAAGAACCGCGGTGGCTGGGGCAGGACGCTACCCGCGGACGGCTTCAGCGCCTCCCTCTCCACGACGCAGATCACTGTCCCAGCGAATGGTGAGGCCGGCTTCACGCTCACCATCGCCGTCGACGGTACGCGACTGCGTGACGGCGACTACGAGGGGCGCGTCGTCGCGACGGCCGCCGATCAGACGCTCCGTGCGCCGATCCTGTACCGCAGCGTCCATCGCCAGCCGGCGCCCGCGGCCGCGCCCGTGCTGGCCGACCCGAGCGGCGTCAGCCGCAGCGGCAACTACGAGCTCGATTGGTCCGACGTCGCCGCGGCGATCGGGTACCGACTCCAGGAGGCGACCTCGCTCTCGTACGCCGTGACGGACGATGCCAACGGTCCCCTGGGCTCGGTTGGCCCGGCCTGGAAGGTCGAGAGTGACGTGTGTAACTCCCTCTTCGTCGACGCGTGCGTCGATGACGCGCCAGCCAATCCATTGGCGTGGACCCGCAGCACGGCCCGCAGCCATGGCGGCGAGAGCTACAGGGCCTTCCAAGGGAAGGACCAGAACAACCGCCTCGTGCTGGCGCGGCCGGTGGCCGTCCCGGCCGGGGTCGACGTCACCCTCTCGTACTGGACCTGGTTCGACACCGAGCCGACCTTCGACTTCGGCTACGTCGAGGCGAGTACGGACGGCGTCAACTGGTCGGCGCTCGACCACGTAGACGGACTGAGCACCGCGGTCGTGGGAAGCCAGGACGGCTGGGTGCATCGATCGGTCGACTTGAGTGCCTACGCCGGCGGCGCCCTGCACTTGCGCTTCCGCTATGCCTCGGATCCGCTTTGCGATCTCGTCGGCGATCCGGTGCAGTGCGCCGATACCGGCTACGAGGGCTGGTACCTCGACGACATCGCCCTGACGTATGGCAACTGGCGCACGATCGCCGAGCCGCGCCGAAGTGACGAGCGCGTGAATGGCAGGCCCAACGGCACCTACTACTACCGCGTCGCCGCGCTCGTCAACACGGTCGACGCCAACCGCGCGGTGACCGCCTGGTCCAACGTCGCTGACGTCACGGTCCAGCGCGGCCCCGTGCCCACGCCACGCGCCGCCACGCCTGCGGCACCCTCCGCCGACGGCGGCGCGCTCGACACCGTGGGCTCGGTCGTCGCCGGCACACTGGACGCC
>DASTZM010000188.1:0-6317 GCA_035764305.1 Chloroflexota bacterium
AGCAGCGAGCTGACGGCGTACTCGATCCGCGCCGCTGGGATGACATTCGGGGAGGCCGCGTCGTTCTCGCTCCCACCGCGCGAGCTGTTCGTCGGGCTTCTGCCCACGTTTGGCCTGGCGTCGCCGACGAGCAACGAGTACGTCGCGTGGATCGGTTTCTCGGGGCTGGCGCTCGTGCTGTTCGCCGTGCTCTTCCGTGTACGCCGCCCGGCGGTGCTGTTCTTCTTCATCCTGTCGCTGGTCAGCTTCATGCTGGCGCTAGGGGATCACTTCCCGGTCTACGAGTGGGCCTTCAAGGTACCGGGCGTGCGTCTGTTCCGCGTCCCCGCGCGCTGGCTGATGCTGACCACGTTTGCCAACGCGATGCTCGCCGCCGCCGGCCTGGCATTCGTCCGCCGTCTGGGCGCGCGCGGCTGGGTCGCCGGGACGGGACCCTCGCCGGATGCGCCGGCGGGTCCGTGGCAGCGTCTGATCGCCGCGACGCGGATGCTGCTCGGGATGGGCGTGGTGGGCGTGGCCTGTGCGGTCCTGTGGCCGCTGCAGAAGCCCGGACCCGGGACGATCCCCACGCAGCTGGTGGGACTCTGGCTGGGCGGCGCGGCGGTGGCGGCAGCGCTTTCCTTCTGGGCGCTGGCGGCTGCGCCGAGCCGTGTTCCGGGGCTGCTCTTCGCCACCGTGGTCTTCGGCGAGCTGTTCGCGGCGTCCCGGCCGCTGGAGTACAACAACCCTAACCCGCCGTCGGTCTACTCCGACCCGCGACCGGTGCACGAGGCGCTAGCGCGCAGCGCGACGTCGGCCGACCGGTACCTCAGCGTTGCCGCGACGGGCTATCACCCATCCGACGCGAAGCAGCTGGTCACGGGCTATGAGCAGCGCTTGGGGGAGTCGGGCGTCCTGGCGACGCTGATCAACACGAAGTACAAGGAGATACTGACCCCCAACCTGCCGATGGTCTACGGCTTCCGGAGCGTCGACGGGTACGACGGCGGCGTCCTGCCGCTGCGCCGCTACGTCGACTTCAAGCGCGTCGTGGTCCCGGCGGAGGAGAACGTGCCCGACGCGCTGCTGCGCGACCAGCTGCGCCAGATGCCGGCCGCGGCGCGCTTGCGCGCGCTGGGGGCGACGTACGTACTTGCCGACTCGATCGCGGACGTGACGCGCGACGGCGTGTACTACGACCTGGAGTCACCGATCGCGCTGCGCCCCCAGGATGCGGTCACGCTGCGGAACATCGGGCTCGGGCAGAGTGGGGGGCTGCGCGGCCCGGTCGCGCGCATCGGCATCATCACGTCGCTGGAGGGCGGCCTGTCGATCGCCGAAGGCGAGCAGGTGGCGACAGTGACTCTCCGCGCGTCGGGCGGCGTCGGCGGCGGGGCGGCGAACAGCGCGGGGGTGTGGCAGACACGACTGATCGCGGGCTACGACACGGCGGAGGGCGCCTACTCCCCGACGGCGCGGCACCGTCAGCCGCCGCCGCTGACCCCGCCGTCGGGTGGCGGGAGCGCCGCGTCGACGTACCTGGCACAGCTCGACGCGGGCACCGCGTGGGCCGACAGCGTGGTGGTGCACAACCTTACATCTGCGGCGACGCTGCGCGTGTACGGCCTCACGCTGATCGGAGACGGCGCAGCCCAGTGGCCGGTCACGCTGGCGGGCGGCGGCGAGCTCTCGCTGATTCACCGTTCGGACGTGAAGCTCTACCGTGACGAACGCCCGCTGCCGCGGGCCTACGTGGTCCCTCGCGCGGTGATCGCCGATGGACTCGAATCGGCGCTCTCGACGCTGCGCGCGGACGGGCACGAGCCGGGCCAGGTGGCAGTACTCGAGCGCGCGCCGTTCGTTCCGCCGCCCAGCGCGGGGCTGCGCGGCTACGCACGCCGACTGCGCGACGCCGCGTACGCGCTGTTCGGGATCGACCGTGACCCGGTCCCGGGAGGTCTGCCGGAGGGCGCGCCGCTGCCGCTGCTCCCGCCGACGGGTGCGCCCGATCCACGCGCGGCCGTGCGATGGGTCGACGACTCGCCCGAGCGCGTCTCGCTGCGCGTGACGGCGCCGCAGGGCGGCCTCCTGGTACTGCGCGACACGTTCTATCCAGGCTGGAGCGTGACCGTGGACGGCACAGCGGCGACGGCGCTGCGGGCCGACGTTCTGTTCAGGGCAGTCCCACTGCCGCCGGGCAGCGCGGAACCGCACGAGGTGACGCTGACGTACCGGTCTCTGCCGTTCGAGCGGGGGATCGTGGTGACGGCGCTGGCGGTGGTGGTGACGCTGGCGCTGGCGGCGATCCCACGGCGGTGGGTCGCGCGCCCGGACGGTCCGCCGCCGGCCGCATGAAGGTAGTCATGGTGGCGCCGTTCGCGCGCCGCCCAAAGGCGACGACCAGCGCGCGCGTCCTGCCGCTGGCGCGCGCACTCGCGGAGCGTGGACACTCGGTCACCGTGCTCGTTCCCCCGTATGACAACCCGGCCGAGAGCGGCGCGCAGCTGACGCACGGTGGGGCAAAGGTGGTGTCGCTCCGAGTGAACCGGCGGCTGCCGGAGCAGAGTGTGCTGCAAGGCGTCCAACAGCCTCGCCTCGCGCTCTCGATCGTGCGGCGGGTGCGAGCGCTGGCGCCGGACGTGGTGCACGTGTTCAAACCCAAGGCGGTGTCGGGGTTGGCCCAGACGCTGCTGTGGTACCTGCCGGTGGGACGAGCGGCGCTGGTGCTGGACACCGACGACTGGGAGGGAACGGGCGGCTGGAATGACTATGAACGCTATCCGTGGTGGCAGAAGCTGATCTGCGACTGGCAGGAGGGGTGGGGGCTCCGGCACGCGGGCGCCTTCACGGCGGCGAGCCGCGCACTGGAGGACCGGATCCATCGTCTCGGCGCGCAGCCCGATCGCGTGCAGTACGTCCCCAACGGCCTCGACGCACGGGACTACCCAGGGTGGCAGGACGGCGATGGCGCTCGGGGTCGAGAACGCCTGGGCATTAGCCCGGGCCCGCTGCTGTTGCTCTACACGCGCTTCTTCGAATTCACGCCGGAGCGCGTCTGGGAGACGCTGCGCCGCGTGCGCGCCGCGCGCCCCGACGTACGCCTGCTGGTCGTGGGGGCGGGGAAGTTCGGCCAGGAGCGGCGGCTGCCCGAGCTGGCAGAACGGGCCGGTCAGCCTGATTCCGTGATCGTGGCGGGATGGCAGGAACCCGAGGCGCTGCCAGATCTTCTACTAGCCGGGGATGTCGCGCTCTTCCCGGCGGACGACAACCTGGCCAACCGCGCCAAGTGTTCGACCAAGGTGCTCGAGCTGCTCTGGCTGCGCCGACCGGCGGTGGCCGATCGGGTCGGCCAGTACGGCGAGTACGTGGAGGATGGAGCGACCGGGCTGCTGAGCGAGCCCAACGACCCGGACTCGATGGCCCGCTCGGCGCTGCGTCTGCTGGACGATGGGGCACTGGCGTCTCGCCTCGCCGCGACCGGGAGGGAGCGCGTGCAAGCGCGCTACGGCTGGGATCGCCTGGTGGACGGCGTGGAGCGGGCCTACCGGGCCGCGAGTGTCAGCGTGACCTGATCCGGGAGCGCGCGGTCGACCCGCACGCCGTCCGGCGCCTGGACCTGGACCGGACGCGTGTGCGCGCCGGCGGTCAGGCCGGCGGCGTCGATCGTCACGGTGACGTCCCCCAAGCCGGTTCGGGCGAGCGCCGGCTGTGGACCAGAGAGTGACACGCTGACCGTTCCGGGCGACACCGTCGCGGCGAGGCCCTCGGATAGATTGGCGACGTTCACCGCGACGTCACGCACCTGCTGTCCAGGAAGTGGAAGGATGCCGACCCGGACCGTCGCCGCCAAGTCGCGCACGACGGTGACTCCCTGCGGGCGGTTGATCGGAACCGTGCGCACGATCTCGCCCTGGGCGCCGGACACGTCGATCGGCGCGGTGTTGAGCACCGCGACGGCGTCGAGTACGTTCGGGTCGCCGACGATCTGAACAGTCGATGGGTCGACCGCGATCGACGTCTGCCAGTAGCCGGGCGCGGGCTGCCCTTGTACGACCGGAACGACGGAGACCGCCTTGGAGCCGGCGATCTGCTCGACGGGCAGCGTGACGGTGACGTTTTGCGGTTCGACGCGGACGCCGCTGATGACGCCGTTGGCGCCGCGGGGCTCGGGCTTGAGCGACCGGTCGATCGTCGAGCGCGCCTCGTCTAGCCGCAGCGTCACGATCGCCGCGTTGACGCGCTCGATGGCGCTCGACGGGCCGCTGACCTCCACGCGCGAGGGACTGACGATGGGGTCACCGGCGCGGAATCCGAACGGCATGCTGCCGGCGAGCGTCACCTGCACGGGAATGGAGGCGGTCTTCAGCTCTTCGACGCGGACGGTGAGCTTGGCGGGCATGACCTCGAGCGTGCGCACCTGCGGGTCGGGCGTCTCCACGACGACGTCGGCTTGATTGAGGCCCGGCCTGGCCGAGCTGAGGTCGACCGAGACGCGGAAGCTGCTTGGCTCCAGGAAGCGCCAGCTCTCCTGCGGCGCCGCGACACGGACCTTCACCGGGGCAAGCTCGTTGGCGACGACCAGGTTGGGCGGCAGGCCGCGCGGCTCGACGGTAATGTCGGTGGGGTAGATATCAACCTTCTGCGGGTTCTGCTCGAGCGTCAGGCGCGCCCACAGCGACGCGGAGATGACAAGCGAGAGCAGGAACCGCCAGCCAAGCGTCTCGGTGAAGAACGCGGTCAACGGCCCGGCCTCCAGCCGAGGCGGCGCCCGAGCACGTCGCCGAGTGCGCCCAGGCTGGTGAGGACAGGCGTGGGTCGGGGCGGCGGCGCAGCACCGCCGGCGGGTGAGGTGCCGTCGGGCGTGCGCGGCGAGGCGGGCGTGCCGTCTGGACCTTCTGCGGGCGCGCTGCCGCCCAGGCCCGGGAGGCCGCTGGGCGTCTGGAGGAGCGCGGTCAGCAGCAAGCGGAGCTTCTGGTCGTTGAGGTGGCGTACCAGGTGGCCGTGGTTAGCGAGCGAGATGGCGCCGGTCTCCTCAGAGACGACGACGCAGATGGCGTCGGTGTTCTCGGTGACGCCAAGCGCGGCGCGGTGGCGCGTGCCCAGCTCGGGGTCAAGCTCGGCGTCGTCGGTGAGGGGCAGCAGGCAACGCGCCGCGACGATGCGGTCGCCGCGGATGATGACCGCGCCGTCGTGCAGCGGCGAACCACGGTAGAAGATTTGAAGCAGCAGCTCGGCCGTGACGGTGCCGTCGATGCGTGTTCCGGTCTGGACGAAGTCCTCCAGGCCGGTGGTGCGCTCCAGGACGATCAGCCCGCCGTAGCCGCGCTCGGTGAGCAGGACACACGCCTTGGCCAGCTCTTCGGCCAGCTTTTCGACGTTGGTCGCGAGGTGCAGGCCGTGGAGCGGGTAGTTAATGATGTTGCCCGTGCGCCCGAGCTGCTCCAGCGCGCGGCGCAGCTCCGGGGCGAAGATCACCGGGATGGCGATCAGGAGGGCGGGGATGGTGCTCTGGAGCAGCCAGTTGAAGATGGTCAGCTTGAAGACGGAACCGACGAGCGCCGACGTGAGGAGCAGGATCAGGACGCCCCGGACCACCTGGTCGGCCTGCGTGCCGCGGATCAGCATCAGCAGGCCGTAGATGATGAGCGCCACCAGCAGGATGTCCAGGACAGCCAGCGGCGTCAGCTTGGAGAGCAGCCAGAGCGCTTCTTGCACTAATTCCTGCAGGTTGCCTTAAGCCAAGACGACGTCAACCTGCAATTAGTAACGATAGCACCGCCTTTTGGGCGTGAAGTCGGTTCTCGGCCTGGTCGAAAACGACGGAATTGGGTCCGTCCATGACCTCATCGGTGATCTCCTCCCCGCGGTGGGCGGGCAGGCAGTGCATCACGATCACGTCCTTCCGCGCCAGCCCGGTCAGGGTCTGGTTCACCTGGTAGGGCGGGAAGACGGCCATGCGCTCGGCGCGCTCGGCCTCCTGCCCCATGGAGATCCAGGAGTCGGTGTAGATCACGTCGGCGTCTTCCGCAGCGGCACGCGGATCCTCGTACACCTGGATCGAAGCGTCCGACCCGACGCCGCGCTCGCGCGCGGCCGCGACGACGTCCGGGCGCGGCTCGTAGCCTTTCGGCGTCGCGATGTGCAGGTCCAGGCCGAGCGCGCCGGCGGCTTCGAGCAGGGAGTGCGCGACGTTGAAGCCGTCGCCGATGTAGCTGATCTTGAGCCCACCCAACAGCCCCCGCCCCTTCTTCTCCTCCATGGTCTGGAGGTCAGCCAGGATCTGGCAGGGGTGTGACAGGTCCGAGAGGCCATTGATGACGGGCACGCGCGCGTGCTCG
>DASTZM010000189.1:0-3098 GCA_035764305.1 Chloroflexota bacterium
CCGGTCGTGGAGGAACTGGCGGTCGCGATCGACGAGCGCCCAGAGGAAGCCGATGCCGGCCGCCACCAGCCCCAGCACCGCGAGCAGGTAGCGGTGCATCGCCCGGCCGGTGTTCACCGGGCCGCCATCGTGGCGCACCAGGCGCAGGTTCCACGTCTTCATCGGCAGCGTCTGGCCGCCGCGTGTCCAGAACCACGTGAAGTAGGCGCCGCAGACCAGCAGCACCCAGAGCTGCAGCACGTGGCGGCGCCAGCCCTGCGTGGAATCGCCGAAGACGGCGAGGAAGGGGAAGGTGGCGACGAGGACCACCGCCGCCAGGATCAGCAGCTCGTACAGGCCGCTGGCCAGGCGCCGCGCGAGGCCGGGCGCGCGCGGCGCGCTCACCGGGCGTTGCGCGGCGGGGCGGGCGGGGGCGTGGCGCGGTCCGGGTGCTGCTGCAGCCAGCGCTCGCGCAGCTCGTGCTGCTTGTCCGGCGGGAGCTTGCGCAGGCCCTGGAACGTCTCGCGCGCGGCGCGGCGCTGCTCCGGCGTCATCGCCGCCCAGTCCCGGATGCGCTGGTCGAAGCGCTCCTTCTGGATCGGCTGCATCTGCGGATAGCGCCGCGCCGCGCCCTTCAGGCGCTCCTGCTGGTAGCCGGGCAGGCGGTCCCACTCGGGCGCCACGGGCTGCAGGATGCGGCGCTCGTCGGGGGACAGCCGGTTCCAGGGCGTCTGCGGGGTCTTGAGCCGGTCCGGATCGCCCGGGGAAGCCCACGCCGCCCCGGCGGCGGCGATCAGAAGGACGGCGATCAGCCTTGCGACTTGCCGAGCCATGAGCGGAAGTCCTGGTCGAGGAAGGCGTCCGGCGGCAGCTCCTGGGTGAGCAGCTGCACGTCGATGTCCGCGACGTCGGGCTCCGAGGCCGACCGGACCGCCAGGACGGCGATCAGGATGGCGAGCGGCAGCCAGAGAAGCGAGCGCTGGACCACGGAGTAGCGCAGGGTCTGGGCGGTGCCGGAGCTCACCCTCACCAGTCCCAGCAGGCGGACCGGCTCCCGGTAGGCGTCCATGGCCCGCAGGCGCGCGGCCTTCAGGCGCGTGGCCTGCATCTCCCCGATCCCCGCGGCCGTGCGATCCAGCCAGGGCTTCATCTTGGCGCCAAATTCGTTTTCGTTCATAGCGTTATCCCTTTTGATCTCCGGACTTTCGCCAAGGCGTGGGTCGCCCGGGAGCAGTGCGTCTTCACGCTGCCTTCCGAGCATCCCATGGCCTTCGCAGTCTCGCTCACGTCGAGTTCCTCCCAGTAACGCAGCATGAAAGCTTCACGTTGACGGGCGGGCAGGGCCTGGACCGCCGCCTCGATCGCCGCCATGACCTGGCTCTGCTCCAGCTGGCCGGCCGGGGATGCGGGGACGTTGTTCAGGTCGTCGACCTCCAGCGTCTCCAGCGGGTCGGCGTCGTCGTCCTCGCCGCCCAGGCCCAGGTTCGATAGGAGCGTCGTCCACGCCGAGCGTACCTTCTGGCGGCGGAAATGGTCGCGGATGGCGTTCTGCAGGATGCGCTGGAAGAGCAGCGGCAGCTCGGCCGCCGGCCGGTCGGAGTACTTTTCCGCCAGCCGCATCATGGCGTCCTGGACGATGTCGAGGGCGGCCTCGTCGTCCTGCACCGAGAAGACGCTCTGCTTGAAGGCGCGCCGCTCCACGGAAGCGAGGAAATCCGACATCTCCTTGGGGCTGGCCAGGGCGGCTCCTTGGGCGGGCGAACGTGCGCCGAATGGTAGCAAACGGGCCGGTGCGCGCCGGGCCTTTGCTCTGGCTCAGGCTGGGCCCCGGTTCCGGCTTGACCAACGTCGGGCCAGCCGCTAATGTGGATGGTTCCCCGTCCGAAATACTTACGTTTACAAGGCCTTAGAGATGGAACTCACGCGACCCCCCGCCCTGGATGCCGGCGAGACCCTGACGGGCGCCGAAATCGTCATCCGTTGCCTCAAGGCCGAGGGGGTCGAGTACGTATTCGGGTATCCCGGCGGGGCGGTGCTGCACATCTACGACGCGATCTTCCGGCAGAAGGACGTGAAGCACATCCTCGTGCGCCACGAGCAGGGCGCCGTGCACGCGGCCGACGGCTACGCGCGCGCCACCGGCAAGGTGGGCGTGGCGCTGGTGACGAGCGGCCCCGGCGTGACCAACGCGGTCACCGGCATCGCCACCGCGTACATGGATTCCATCCCGATGGTCGTCATCACCGGCCAGGTGCCCACGCGCGCCATCGGCGAGGACGCGTTCCAGGAGTGCGACACGGTCGGCATCACGCGCCCGACCGTCAAGCACAACTTCCTCGTGAAGGACGTGAACGACCTCGCCCTCACCATCAAGAAGGCGTTCCACATCGCCGCCACCGGCCGGCCGGGCCCGGTGCTGGTGGACATCCCCAAGGACGTGTCGAACCTGCCGGCGCGCTTCCACTATCCCGACAAGGTCGCGATGCGCTCGTACAGCCCCGTGACCAAGGGGCACGGCGGGCAGATCAAGAAGGCCCTCACGCTGCTCGTCGAGGCCAAGCGCCCGATGATCTACGTGGGCGGCGGGGCGATCCTCGGCAACGCCTCGGCCGAGGTGACGGAGCTCGTGCGGCTCCTGGGCTACCCGGTCACCAACACGCTGATGGGCCTGGGCGCGTATCCCAATCCCGACAAGCAGTTCGTCGGCATGCTCGGCATGCACGGCACGTTCGAGGCGAACAACGCGATGCAGAACTGCGACGTGCTGCTCGCGGTGGGCGCGCGCTTCGACGACCGCGTGATCGGCAACCCGACGCACTTCGCCGCGGGCAACCCGGCGCGCAAGATCGTGCACATCGACGTCGATCCCTCCTCCATCTCCAAGCGCGTGCGCGTGGACGTGCCGATCGTGGGCGGCGTGAAGGAGGTGCTGCACGAGCTGCTCGCGCAGATCAAGGCGGCCGGCCAGCGCCCCGACCCCGCCTCGCTCGCCGCGTGGTGGAAGCAGATCGACGAGTGGCGCGCCAAGGACTGCCTGCGCTACAACCGGAATTCCCCGCTGATCAAGCCGCAGTACGTGGTGCAGAAGCTGCACGAGCTCACGCGCGGCGATGCCTACG
>DASTZM010000190.1:0-10136 GCA_035764305.1 Chloroflexota bacterium
CGCGGAGGACCTCGTGGCGCGCCTCGTCGATGGTCAGGTCGGCGAGCCGCAGCGCCGGCTGGGCCGGCTGCGCCGTACGTGCCGCGGCTGCCCGACCCGCGTCGGCGCCCGTCCGCGGGCGGCGCAGGAGTGCCCGCACGCGCGCCACCAGTTCTCGCGGGCTGAACGGCTTGGTGACGTAATCATCCGCGCCCACCGAGAGGCCCACGATCTTGTCGACCTCCTCGGTACGCGCCGTCAGCATCAGCACGTACGCGTCAGAGAAGGTGCGCAGCTGGCGGCACACCTCGATGCCGTCCAGGCCAGGGAGCATCACGTCCAGCACCACCAGGTCCGGCCGCGCGCGGCGCGCCGCCTCGAGCGCGGCTGGACCGTCGTGTGCCGTGAGCACGGCAAACCCCTCACGCTCGAGATATCCGCGGACAAGATCGACGAGGTTGCGCTCGTCGTCGACGACGAGGACGGTGGTCACGGCCGCCGTAGGAGCATATACCGGCTACCGGCGCGCCGCACGCCTGACGCCGAGCGCCGAGCGCGTGGCGAAGGTACGCGCGTCCCGCGGAGCGCTCAGCCGCGGCGGCGGGATCCCGTCGGTGCCAGCGCTCGACGCACCGTCGCCGCCTCGTCGGCCTGCGCCGCCATGCGTTGCGCGAGCGCCGCGCGCACCGCGTCGCACGCCTCGAGCAGCGCCGGCATCGCCAGGCGGTAGTGCACGTACGTGCCGCGCCGTTCCCCCTCCACCGCCCCCACCTTCCGGAGATACGCCAGGTGCTGCGAGACGTTGTTCTGCCGCAGCCCGAGCGCGGCCATCAGGTCGGCCACCGTGCGCTCGCCGCCACGCAGGAGATCCAGGATCTCGAGCCGCGTCGCGTCCGCCAGCGCGGCGCACAGCTCCGCCTGCAGCTCGAACAGCCGGCGGCGCGTCCCCGCGTCCACAAGTGAGCGTCCCCGACTCATGACGGTTGTTGCATCAGTATAGACTGATACAGAAGGAGATCGCCCGAAGTGACCACAGCCGCGAAAGCCACCACGCCGGCCTACACCATGCGCGCGCGCGTGCCGTACCCGCACGCCGACGCGATCGCCAGAGTGAAGGACGCGCTCAAGTCGGAAGGGTTCGGCGTGCTGACCGAGATCGACGTGCAGCGCACCATGAAGGAAAAGCTGGGACACGAGATGGGCCGCTACGTGATCCTGGGGGCGTGTAACCCCCCGCTGGCGCACCGCGGCCTCACCGCCGAGCAGGAGCTGGGCGCGCTGCTGCCGTGCAACGTGATCGTCTACGAGGACCGTGATGCGGGTGGCGCCACCGTGGTCAGCGCGCAGGATCCGCAGCCGATGCTCACCATGGTGGGCAACCCCGCGCTCGCGCCCGTGGCCGAGGAGGCCCGCGCCCGCCTGAGCCGCGTCCTGGCCGCCCTCGGCGGCGAGCCGGGCTAGCGGACGGGCCCGAGCGTCCGAGCTGCCTGCGACGCGCATGTACCTACGCCAGTTTTTTCTCCCCGGTCTGGGGCACGGCTCGTACCTGGTCGGCGACGAATCCGCCGGCGTGGGGGCCGTGATCGATCCGCGGCGCGACTTCGACTGCTACCTCAGCGCCGCCCAGGAGGTGGGTCTCAGCATCGCGCACGTCCTTGAGACTCACACGCACAACGATTACGTGTCCGGCGCGCGCGAGCTCGCGGCCGTGACGGGCGCCCAGGTGTGGGCCAGCGGCGCGCGCGGCGGCGCGGGTCTGGAGTGCGCCTTCAGCCCGCTGTACGACGGCGCCGAAGTCATGGTCGGCGATATCACGCTGCGCGCCTGGGAGACGCCCGGCCACACCCCGGAGCACCTCGCCTTCGTTGCGCTCGAGGGTGACGCGGGTGACGCGGGTGACGCGGGTGGCGCGGGTGGCGCGGGAGACACGGGTGACGACGCCGCACCGGTTGCGGTCTTCAGCGGCGGGTCGCTCATGGTCGGTGCGGCGGGGCGCACCGACCTGACGGGTGAGCGGCAGACCGCCACTCTGACGCGCGCGCAGTGCGACAGCATCCGCCGGCTCCTCACGCTGCCGGATGGCACGCTCGTCTACCCTGCCCACGGCGGCGGCTCGTTCTGCGGCGGCGGTGGGGGCGCGTCCCGCTGGTCGACGGTCGGCCACGAACGCCGGACCAACCCGCTGGCGCGAGCGGCGGACCGAAACGATCCAGACGGGTTTGCCTGCGAGCTGCTCGACGCACTTCCCGTGATCCCGGCCTACTGGTCTCGCATGCGGCCCCTCAACCGGCGCGGGCCCACGCCGCTCGCCCACCTGGGCGCCGCGGGCCATGGCGGCATCCTGCCTCCCCTCGCGCTGTCGCCGGAACGCGTGCGCGAGCTGCTGGACCAGGATGCGGTGTGCGTCGACACCCGCGATCCCGCCGCGTACGGCGGCGCCCACATCCCACGCTCTTTCTCGGTGGGGCTGGGCGACAGCTTCGGCATCTGGGTCGGTTCGGTCGTGCCGGAGGATCGCCCGCTCGTGCTCGTGCTCCCCCAGGCCGAGGGCGGCGCCCCGGACGCGCTCGCGCAGGCGTGGAGCCAGGCGGTGCGTCAGCTGCTCCGCGCCGGTTACGACCGCGTGGCCGGCTATCTCGAAGGCGGCCTCCGCGCGTGGAGCGTCGCCGGGCTCCCGTTCGACCACCTGCCGCAGCTGGACGCGCGTGACGCGCACGCGCACGCGCAGAACGGCGCGTGGCGGATCCTGGACGTCCGTCAGCCCAGGGAGTGGTTCGGGGGACACGCGCGCGGCGCCCTGCACGTCCCCGGCGCCGACCTGCCGCGGCGCCTCGACGAGCTGGAAAAGGACACGCGCTGGCTCGTGGTCTGCTCCACCGGCTACCGGTCCGCCATCGCCGCGAGCCTGCTGCGCCGCGCCGGGCACAGGCACGTGGCCAACGTCCTGGGTGGGATGAGCGCCTGGCAGGCCGCGCACCTGCCGACCGAGCGCTAGGCCGTCGAGCTCGACGGCGCTTCCGTCGTTCCCGGCCGCTCACTCCCACCTCCCACCCACGCCGGCGCCACCTCGCGGCTACCGGATCCCGTCGCGGTCAGCACTACCGGCGGGCGCCGTGTCCGGCGGCACGAGCTCCTCGGCCAGCGCCACCAGGGCGTGCGGCTGGAGCAGGAGAACGCGCGCCCGGCCCGCCTCTACGAGATGCTGCTGGTCCCACGCGCTGAGCGTGCGGCTGGCGGTGCTCAGCGTGGTGCCGGCGAGCTCAGCCAGATCCTGGCGCGTCAGCGGGATGCCGATTTCGATCCCACGCGCGGTCCGCCTGCCGGTTTTGCTGGCCAGGCGCATCAGGACGCGTGCGATGCGCCGTTCCACCCGCTCCGTCTGGAGCTCGCGCACCCGTGCCTCCGCCTCGCGCAGCCGCGCGCCCAGCTCACACACGACGGCCAGCGCGAACGCGGGCTCACTGGTGATCAGGCGCTCCAGCTCGGCTGCGGGCAGGCGGAGCACGACGGAGTCGTCCTGCGCCACCGCGCTCGCCGGGTAGCTGGCCTCGCCCCAGCCCCCGGCCGCGCCGAACAGCTCCCCGGGCTCCACGAGACGGACGATGACCTCCTTGCCGTCGTCGGTCTCGCGCACGACCTTCAGCCGTCCGCTGGCGAGCAGGTTCAGGCTGCGGGCCGGGTCGCCCTGGAGGAAAACGTACTCGCCGCGCGAGAACTGATGGGCGCGGCACGCCTGCGCTACCCGTGCCAGCGTGCCCGGCGGCAGCGCCGAGAAGAGCGGCGCCGCTCGCAGAAACGTGGCGCGGCGCGCCGCGTCCCAGACCGGGCGGGGCGTGTCCGAACGCGTGGCCCGTCCTGACGCGGAGGTGGGATCCGGGCATGCCACGATCGGTCCAGCCACCCCGGGCGGTCCCATCGCTCCCACCCTGCCGCCGCACGGTTGTCGGGCACGTTGCGGCCGGTCACGCGTCGGTAACGGCCTTTGCGGCCGCCTTGACGCGGCGCGGCCGGCCGCGCCGCCCGGCCGCGCCGTTCAGCGCCGCCAGCAGCGCCCCCGTCGCCAGCCCGTGGTGCCGGCACGCCTCCGCGATGGTGACGAACCGCGCTAGAGGGCACAGCGCGCAGGGCAAGCGGTGGTCGAGGAGCAGCCGCAGCGCGCGCGGGTTGCACCGCACGGCGTCCTCCACCGTCGTCTCAGGATCTACGTGTGTCGGTCGATCGCGTCCCATCACGCCCAATCGTGCTCCCCCTCGTCGTTCCCGACGTTGCGCTCATGCAAAGACGTCCGGCCATCCGTGCCATCCGTGCCATTCGTATCGGAACGGCACAACGCCTCCCCCGCTGGCCGCGCCGCTGCGGCGGGCCCGCGGAGGAGGCACTTCTGTGCTCTGCGTTCCGGCTCAGTACGCCGTGGTCACTGTGCCGTGCTCAGTGACCGTGCCCCCGTCGCCCGCCGTGGCCTCGGTGGACGCGGTGTGCCCATCGGGAAAGTGGCCAGCCGCACCGTGGACCGCCGATTCGTAGACCCGCTCCACCCAGTGGACGTACTCCACGTAGGCGTTGACGAAAGCCCGACCCGCCTCCACATCACCCGGCGCGTAGCTCTTCAGCGCCGCCACGCCCTGGAACTGCTCGTGCAGCCCCTCGTGGAGCGCCTCCTCCAGGAAGGCAGCCAGCTCCCGCCCGTTGCCCGTGGTGAGCGCGTGATCGGCCATCGCCACCGCCGGCTCCGGGGGCAGCCCGGCGGGCTTGAGCCCCGTGTAGGGCGCACCCTCCCCGGCGCGGTGCAGCCGCACGACCGTCTCGAAGAAGAACTCGTCGGCCAGCCCCTTCGCCTCCGGTCCGAGCGCTCTCACCTTGCGCGCATGGTCGAACGCCGCGTGCAGCTCGGGCTCATCCTTCTCCTGTACCCAGATCGTGACCAGGCGTTGGTCTCCGGTGTCGAGCGCCTGCTGCGCCGCTTCCACAACCGGGCCGTCCCGTGTGTCGCAGTGCGCGTATGCCGTGCCGCCGCTCAGCAGTGGCGTGAGCGCCAGCGTCCCCGCGACGAGCACGGTCGTTGCCGCCGACTTCCATCCCATGGCTGTGTTCTCTCCTTTGCCATTCCCGCCAGACGAGTCCCGCCCGGCCGATTCCAGTCTGCTGCGTTCGGAGAGCGCCGTCTTTGCGCCAGCGCAAACAGTGGTGTGGGGCTACGTCCACCGCACAACGCTTGCAGTATCACTGTATGCTGATATAACAACAGGGCCAGTCGCATGCCGTTGTACGAATACCGCTGCCGGCGCTGTGGCGCCCATTTCGAGAAAGTGGTGCGCTGGGGCACCGACGACCGGGAGGTCACCTGTCCCGCCTGCTCCGCCAAGGAGGCAGAGCGCCGCCTGTCGCTCCCGGCGGCGGTCCGCGGCTCGAGTGCCGATTGCGCGCCCACCGGCGGCGGCTGACGGATCGGCTAGAGGCGCCGTGCGCGTCTCCGCGGATGGACGTGTGAAAGGATCGCGATGCTGAGAATGCTTTTTGGCGGCGGAACGGCGTCGCCTGCGGGCGCAGACCTTGCTCCCTCCGAGGCGCACGCGCGCGCGCAGCGGGGAGCGCTCCTGGTCGACGTCCGCGAGCCCGACGAGTGGCGATCCGGCCACGCGGCCGGCGCGCGGCACATCCCGCTTGGGCAGCTCACACGCCGCCTCGCCGAGCTCCCCGAGGACCGTGAGCTGATCATGGTCTGCCGCAGTGGGAACAGGTCCGGCATGGCGGTGGGCCAGCTGCGGCGCGCCGGCTACACGCAGGTGCGCAACCTGCGGGGCGGCATGGTCGCCTGGCAGCGCGCCGGCTTGCCGATCGAACGCTGAGCGGGGGCGAGCGCGCCCACCATGCAGATCCCAGAAGCCCTCGCCGCCGCCACCGCCGCCGGCGATCCTGTCGCACTCGCCACCGTGATCGAAAGCTCGTCCGGCGCTCCAGCGCGACCGGGCTTCAAGCTACTCGTCTACGCCGATGGGCGCGCCACCGGCAACGTCGGCGGCGGCGAGCTCGAGACTCGCATCCGCGAGGCCGCGCGTGAGACGCTCTCGCGCGGCGCGCCCCGCACCGCCCACTACTCTCTGACCGAGGCCGGCCCCGATGCCACCGGCATGCTGTGTGGAGGCGAGGTCACCGTTTTCCTCGAGCCCTACCTGCCCCGCCCGGTCCTCCTGATCGTCGGCGGCGGACACATCGGCCGCCCACTCGCCGCCCTCGCCGCGGTGCTCGACTACGACGTGCGCGTCGTCGACAGCGACCCTCACCGCGCCACTGTCCCGGCGCTCGATCCCGAAACGATCACCCCCCACACCCACGTCGTGATCATCACCGAAGACCACGAGTCGGACGAGGCCGTACTCCGGCGCGTCGTCGAGACCCCGGCCGCGTACGTCGGCATGATCGGCAGCCGCCACAAGGTAGACGTGATCCTGGATCACCTCCGCGCCGTGGGAGTACCCGAGACGGCCATCGCGCGCGTCCATGCCCCCATCGGCCTTGACCTCGGTGGGCGCCTCCCTGAGCAGATCGCGCTGGCCATCCTGGCCGAGATCGAGATGGTGCGCCACGGTGGTACCCCCTGCCCTCGATCTACAACTCCCGGCCGGTCCGCCGCTGCCGCCGCGGCTGCCGCTACCGCGCGTTAACTCCGCGCAACCCCGGCGTCAACCGCTGCGCACCACCCTCCGGCAAGCGGAGGACCAGACCGTGGCCACACTCACACGCGACCAGCAGACGGCGGTCGCGGAGATCGTCTCACCCGAGCGCGCCAGCTTTGACCCGCGCGAGCGGCGCGCCTACAGCCACGACACCGGTGTCCTGCCGCCGCTCGTGCGGCCCTTCGCCGGCAAGACCCTCGCCGACGGCGTCGTGCAGCCCGAGTGCGAGGCGCAGCTCGTCGCCCTGGTCCGCTACGCGCACCGCCAGGGCATCCCGCTCACACCGCGCGGCAAGGCCACCTCCGGCTACGGTGGGGCCGTCCCCGCCGCCGGCGGACTCGTCGTCGACTTGACGCGCCTCACGGAGATCGTCGACGTACGCGAGAGCGAGCAGACCGTCACCGTCCGCGCCGGCACGGTGTGGAAAGACCTCGAGGCGACACTGTCAGAGCGCGGTCTGGCGCTGCGCCTCTATCCCACCAGCGCCCCGCCTCCACCGTCGGCGGCTGGCTGGCCCAGGGGGGCGCCGGCATCGGCAGCTACGCCTACGGCTGGTTCAAGGAGAACGTCGTCTCCGCCCGTGTCGTGCATGCCGACGGCAAGACCCGCACCCATGCGGGCAGCGCCCTCGGCGCCATCGCCGACGCCGAGGGCACTACCGGCATCGTCACCGAAGTGACGCTGCGCGTGCGGCCCAACACGCCGCAGGCCCAGACGGGCGTCTCGTTCCCGGACGCCGCCCGCCTCGCCGCCGCCCTGCGCCAGCTGGTGGCCGCGGAGCTGCCCATCTGGTCGGTCAGCTTCGTCAACCCGGCGATGGCCGCCTACAAGAACGCCGGCCTGCCCAAGACGCACCACGGCCATCCGCTCAAGCCGGGTCCGCAGCTCCCCGAGGGACGTTACACCGCGCTCTTCAGCTACGACGAGCGTGACCGCGAGCTCGTCGTCGCCGGGCTGAAGGAGATCGCCGAGGCACACGACGGCCGGCGCCTCCCCGCCGAGGCAACGCGCCACGAGTGGGCCGAGCGCTTCAAGCCCATGCGCCTCAAGCGTCTCGGCCCCTCGATCGTTCCCGCCGAGGCCGTCGTCCCCCTCGGCGCGCTCGACGGAACGCTCGACGACCTCGCGCGCACGATCCACACCCCGATGGCTATCGAGGGCATGGTCGTGCGCGGCGGCGAGGTCGTCCTGCTCGGCTTCATCCTCCACGACGAGCGCAGCGCGGCCTACAACGCCGGCTACGGCTTCGCCCTCTCGACCATCGCCGTTGCCGAGCGGCACGGCGGGCGCGCCTACAGCACCGGGCGCTACTTCGGCTCGAAGGCCGCCCGCGTCCTGCGCGCGGAACAGATCACAGCCCTGACCGACACGCGCTCGCGCACCGACCCAGACGGAATCCTCAACCCCGGCAAGGTCGTCTTCGGCAACGGGCTGATCGGCCTTCTGATCGCCCTTGCCGCGCGATTCGAGCCGCTCATGCGCTTCGTCGCCAACCTGCTCGGCCGCTCGTGCTCGGCCACCGCGCCCCAGGAGCGGAAGCGCGCCGTCAAGGGCTTCCCCGCCGACGTGGCGTACTACGCCTACGCCTGCGCCCAGTGCGGCTACTGCGTCGACACCTGCACGCTCTACCAGGGCCGCGGTTGGGAGAGCGCCAGCCCGCGCGGCAAGTGGTCGCTGATCAAGGACGTGCTCGAGGGACGCGACACCCTCGACCAGCGCGCCGCCGACACGTTCCTGCTCTGCACCACCTGCGAGAAGTGTGACGTCGTCTGCCAGCTCGACTTGCCCGTCGAGCCCTCCTGGGGCCTGATGCGCGGCAACCTCGTGCAGGACCGCGGCTTCGCCACCTTCCCACCCTTCGAGATCATGGGCGCGGCGCTCACCGGGCAGAAGAACATCTGGGGCGGCCTCGCGGCGCAGCGCGACGCCTGGGTCACCGAAGACGTGAGACCGGCCATCCAGGAGCGGGCCAGGATCGCCTACTTTGCCGGGTGCACCGCCTCCTTCGTCGAGCGAGACATCGCCCAATCGGCCACCAAGCTGCTCACGGCCGCCGGCGTGCAGTTCGCCTACCTTGGCCAGGACGAGATGTGCTGCGGCATCCCCATGCTCGTCGCCGGCAAGTGGGATCTCTGGGAGGAGTCGCTGCGCCACAACGTCGCCGCCATGCAGGCCCGCGGCGTCGAGGAGGTCGTGACGTCCTGCCCCGCCTGCTGGCTGGTGTGGGGGACGTACTACCCGCAGTGGGCCGAGAAGCTCGGGATTCCTTTTGACCTCAAGGCGCGCCACTACTCTGAGCTGCTCACCGAGCGGATCGCGCAGGGCCAGCTGCGGCTCACCGAGGTCCCCCAAAGCATCGCCGGCGCCGCCACGCCTGGTGAAGCGGTCAAGGTCACGTTCCACGACTCCTGCCACATTGGCCGCGCCGGCGGCGTCTACGAGCCGCCGCGGGATCTCATCCGCGCCGTCCCCGGCGTCGAGCTGGTCGAGATGGCGCACACCAAGGAGGACGCGCTGTGCTGCGGCTCGGTGCTGACGCGCATCGGCGAGCCCGAGCCCACCTCCAACCTGCTCGGCGCCAAGCGCATCCGGGAAGCCGAGGCCGTCGCCCAGGCGCTCCTGGCGCTGTGCCCCTGCTGCCAGTTCCAGCTCCGCGTCAGCGCAGACGAAGCCGGATCGTCCATACCGGTGATCGACCTGGCGCGGCTCGCGGCGGAGGCGCTCGGCGTGAAGGACCTCCCCGACCCCAATCCCGAGGTGCGCTACCAGTGGGCGATGTTCGAAAAGTTCATCGCGCTCATGAGCGTCGACGGCATGGTGGCCATGATGGCGACGCTGACGCCCCACCTGCTGGACGCCATGCCGCTCGGCATGGGCGCCATGATGCGCGCCGTCGGCCGGGCACCGGCGCCACTGCGTGAGCCGCTCCTCCGCGCCATGGCGCCGCTGATGCCGGTTCTGTTTCCCGTGCTCCTGCCGCGGATGATGCCCAAGGTGCTGCCGCACATGATCCGCGAGGTCGAGGCGCAGATCGAGATGCCCGACTACCTCCGCAAGCAGTTGCCTGACCTCTTCCCCGAGGTGGTGGCCAACGTGCTGCCCAAGATGCTGCCGCAGATCGCGCCCAGATACGTCCCACGAATGTACGAGTACCTCAGGAAAGGGTGAACACAGCGATGAGCAAGCTGGTAACGGCGGACGTCCGTCTGCTGGACGGCATGGCCTTCGAGGCGCACAGCGACAGCGGCTATGTCCTACGTCTCGACGCGAGCAAGGAAGCGGGCGGCGCCGCCAGTGGCATGCGCCCCATCGAGCTGCTCCTCCTCGGACTCGGCGGCTGCACCGGCATGGACGTCATCGGCATCCTGCGCAAGATGCGCCAGAACGTGACCGGCTACGAGCTCCACGTGCGCGGCGAGCGGCGCGATGAGCATCCCATGGTCTTCACGCGCATCGCCGTCGAGCACGTCGTCGCCGGCCCCG
>DASTZM010000191.1:0-3141 GCA_035764305.1 Chloroflexota bacterium
AACACCACCAGGCCGGCACCCGTCGCGGCCGAGAGCGCGGCGCCCGCGCGCGGCCGGAAGATGACGGCGGGAGCGCCGGCGAGCGCGGCGACCCCCAGCAGCGTCAGCGCAACGGCAGGGAGTGTGAAGTCCGGGAAGGGCGTGCCGGCCAGCCACTCGGCGGGGAGCGTCGGAATGACGGAGAGGCCGCCCACCAGAGCGCTCACGCCGAGGAAGAGATCGAGCGCGACGAGCGTCGCGCGCCGGTATGGTGCGTGCATCGTGGCTGTCGCCGGGAGGCGACGGTCTAGCGGGAGAGCGCGGGCTGCCGCGTCTCGACCGTCTCGTCGGTCTGGAGCGCCGCGGTCTTCTCGGCGGGCTCCACCGGCGCGTCGGTCTCGACGCGCTCGACGCGCTCGACGCGCTCGACCTCGACGGTGCACTCGGTGGCGAGCGCCGCGATGGCGCCGATGGCGGCGACGACGGGTGCGACCGCGGCGCCGACCACGCCGATGGTCAGCGGGAACTCGGCGATCGTGCGCCCCTGCTGCCTGACGAGCACGCGCCGCACGTTTCCTTCGCGGATGAGCGACTCGATCTTGGTACCGAGCTGCTCGCCGGCGATGCGGACGGATTCCCACCAGGTCTTGGGCTCGATCTCTGTCTGTCTTTGAATGGTCACGCGCGCTCCTTTCTCGGCCGCACGGAGCGCCGCGATGGCGCGCCGGCGGGGCAACGCGGCGAAGGTAGTGCGCGTGGATAGCGGCGCGGGTTACGGCGCGTAGACGGCGGGTTACCGAGCCACGGGAACACACCACGGATCGGGGATTTCCCCGACGCGGCGAGCACGGGGTGCGCAGTAGGGTCGGGATGGCACACATGGCCCGAACGCACGCGGCGCGTCATCCCCTGCCGTCGTCCCGGTCGCGCGCAAGCGCGCACCGAGAGGACGCACGGCGCCGTACGGGCGGGGGGCGCGTGGCGGCGCTCGCGGCGCTGCTGGCGACGGTGGGCGTGGTCGCGCTCCTGCTGGTGGCGCGTCAGTTGACGCCGCCGGCCGTCGCGCCCGCGACGTCGCAGTCCGCGGCCGGCGAAGCGGCGCCGGCCGCCCCCCCCGTGCAACAGACCGATTGGAAGAGCAAGGGGCCGCTCGCGGCGCCGGTGGTGATCGAGGAGTGGGGAGACTTCCAGTGACCGGCCTGCAGGCGCTTCGCCCTTGGTCAAGGGCGTCAGCTGGAGCAGCAGCTCCTCCCGCTGGGGCAGATACGGTTCGTCTACCGGCACTACGCGTTCCTCGGTCAGGAGTCCACCTGGGCGGCCGAGGCGTCCGAGTGCGCCGGTGAGCAAGGGAAGTTCTGGCCGTACTACGATCGCTTGAACGCGGCGACGCCTGAGGGTCGCAACAGCGGAGCGTTCGCGCCGCCGGCGCTGAAGACCTACGCCGGCGAGCTGGGGCTGGATGCGCCGCGCTTTGGCGCATGCCTGGACGGCGGGAAGTACGCCGCGCGCGTGCGCGACGAGACCGCGGCGGCGACGGCCAGGGGGGTCACCTCGACGCCGACGCTCTTCGTGGCCGGGAAGAAGCTGCCCGGCGTGCCGACGTGGGAGGAGCTCGTGCGCGCCGTCCTCGAGGCGCCACGCGGCTGACGGCCGGCTGACCCCGGCACCCCCGATTGCGGGTGTGAGTCCTGGATTCCTCGGGCCGCCGGCCCGTTGACCATCCGTTGACGCCCGATGACGGACGCGTCAACGCGACTGGCGGACGATGGGGGAAAGGCCAGCATGTCGACGCAACAGGCGAAGGCAGCATCCCCGGCGACGCCTGATCGGCAGGCGCCGCGCCTGCCGCCCCACGGGCTGGGCGATCGAGCGCTGGCGACGCTCCGCCGCCAGCTGGAAGCCGAGCGGCGCCGCCTTACGGCCGACGTCCGGTGGTCGGCCGCCGCGGCGCGGGCCTTCGGCGAGGCCCAGGCGGACGAGGGCTCGAGCACGGGCAGCCCCGGAGACGTCGCGGCCGACCTGGCCGGCCAGGAGCTGGCAGTGACCCTCGAGCGGGCCGAGCGGCGCCACCTCGTGCACGTCGACCGCGCGCTGCGCCGGCTGGCGGCCGGTCGCTACGGTACCTGTGAGGTCTGCGCCGGGCCGATCGGCCTGGCCCGCCTGCGGGTACTGCCCTGGACCACGCTGTGCCGCGTGTGCGTCGGGCTGCCCGGCGGACCGGCGCGGCCCGCCCGCCGCACTGGGACGGCTGCCGTCTAGCGACTCGCGGCCGAGTGGCTCACGCCGTCGGCGAGAGAGACGCCTCGGGCTTGACGAAGCGGTAGCCGACGCCCCGCTCGGTCTCGAAGTAGTGCGGGCCGTCGGGGCGCTCGAGCTTGGCGCGCAGACGGCTGACGAAGACCTTGATGTAGTCCGGGTTGGGGTACGTCTCCTCGCCCCAGACGCGGTCGAGCAGCAGCCGGTGGGGCAGCAGGCGGCCGGGGTTACGGACGAAGTGGTACAGCAGCTTGTACTCCAGCGGCGTGAGCTTCACGGGTGCGCCGCCCACCGTCACCTCCTGACGGTCGAAGTGGATCGCCAGCTCCCCCGCCTCGAAGTCGGGAGCCGTGCGGACGGGCGGGGGGAGCTCCGCCCGACGCAGCACCGCCCGGATGCGCGCCATCAGCGCCAGGTGGCTGAACGGCTTGACGACGTAGTCGTCCGCCCCCAGCTCCAGCCCGCGGACCTGGTCGGTCTCGCCGCCGCGCGAGGTCAGCAGCAGGACCGGCACGTCGGAGATGCGCCGGATCTCCTGCAGCACCTCGAAGCCGCTCTTGCCCGGCATCGTTACGTCGAGCACCACCACGTCGGGGTCCTCGTCGTAAAAGGCCTGCAGCCCCTTGTTGCCGTCGGGCGCGGTCACGACGCGGCTGTCCTGCCACTGGAACTGGAAGCCGACACTGACGGCGTCGAGGATGGCGGGATCGTCGTCGACGAGCAAGATCTTCACGGGGTGGACTCCTTCTTGGTGGGGCGTATAGGCGCCGGCCGCAGCGCCTTCGGCCGCATCGCCCTCGGGCGTGTCGGGGTGGTGGGCGCGACCGGCGCGGCGCGGCGGGGCAGCCCGATGCGGAACGTGGCGCCCGCACCGGGGCGGCTCTCGAGCGTCAGGCGGCCGCCGTG
>DASTZM010000192.1:0-5853 GCA_035764305.1 Chloroflexota bacterium
GCCAGCCCCCACTTGGCCTGCCCTTTCTCGATCATCGACACCGCGCCGGGCAGGTCGACCGACTGGCTGACGCCAATCAGCCCCTTGCCGAACGGATCCCCCACCGCATCGCGGAACGCCGGGAGCGTGTCCTCCCACAGCGCCACCTGGTGGCGCTTCACCAGGTCCGCCAGGAACTCGAACCCCTCGATCGCCTGCGCGCTGTCGAGAGTCGTCTTCTTGCGCTGCGCGTCGAGCGCGGCCCCGCCGTTGCTCTCGACGAACCTCCCCCACCACGCCTGATAGTTGTTGCGCACGTACGCCCCCCACACGTCGGGAACGCCGTCCCGGTCGGTGTCGCGCTTGATCTTCTGCAGCGCCGCCAGGAAATCGTTCCAGTCCCACCAGCCGCCCGGCTTGCCCGCGTACTTGTTCGGGAGCGTGATGTTTTGCTGCTCGAACTGGTTGACGCAGTAGCCGTACGTCGTCCCGCTCGACTGCTGGAACGGCAGGCCGTAGATCTTCCCGCCGCGCTCCCACGCCACGCCGCGCGGCGGGAAGAAGTCGTCCAGCTGGATCGACTTGTCGTTCTTCACCCGCGCCGTCAGGTCGGCGAACTTAGCGCCGTTCTCCTGCCACTGCACGATCGTCTGCGGATCGCCCTGGATCACGTCCGCCGCCGAGCCCGTTGCCAGCTGCACCTGCACCGTGTCCGCGTAGGACGACCCTGGCGGCGGCGTGACCACCAGCTGCTCCATCTTGACCTTCGGCTGGAGCTGCGCGAACGTGTCCAGCAGCTCCTTCATCAGGGTCATGCGCGTGCCCGACGTCCACGTCGTCGTCAGCTTGACCGTGGCGGGCGCCAGCTCGGCCGGAGCCGGCGGCTGCGAACTGACCGCCCCGCACGCGGCGAGCCCGAGTGCGGCCGGTAGCGACGCGCCCAACAGTGCGCGGCGTGTGCTCATGCTCTTCTCTCTCCTCGGCGGAAATGCTACCGCCGCCCTCCCCGCTACCATCGCCCCAGTGGCCCGCCGTAAAGCGCTCTTCGTCGACCTCGACGGCACTGTACGCTCCACCAAGACCGGTCGTCCCCACCCGGTCAAGCGGTGGGACCAGCGCATCCGCAGCGGCGTCAAGGAGAAGCTGGCCGAGTACAAGGAAAAGGGCTACGCCGTCGTCGCTGTCACCAACCAGGGCGGCGTCGCCTACGGCTTGCTCACCGAGGACGACGTCAACCAGATCAACGACTACCTGTCCTCCCGACTCCTCCCCGACACCTTCGACCTGATCCTCTACTGCCCCTACCACCCCAGGGGACGCGTCGAGAAGTACAAGAAGGACGCCGACTGCCGGAAGCCGAAGCCCGGCATGGCCCATGAGGCGCGCGACACACTCGACCTCGACCTTTCGGAGTCGATCATGGTCGGCGACATGTCGACCGACCAGGAGTTCGCTCAGAACGCCGGGATCGGGACGTACGTCGAAGCGAGCGAGTTCTTCGGGAGGGACCAGGCACCCGAAAAGAAGCCCCGCGCCGCCAAGAAGACCTCTGCGAGAAAGACGTCCGCCAAGTCCGCGACCAAGCGCGCCCCTAAGCGCGCCGCTGAGTAGGCGCTGCGCCGTAGGCGCTACGCCGGCGCCATCCGGCGCATGCCGAGCAGCCGCATCTCCTGGAGCAGCGTCTCGCGCAGCCCGTCGTCCAGCGGACGCGCGCTGAACCCCAGCTCGCGCCGCGCCTTTGCGCTGTTCCCCAGGTACGTCACCCGCGCCACCACGCGCAGCCCCTCCGCGCTGAACGTCTCCGGCAGCGGCAGCGTCGCCACGCGCTCCACCGCCCCCATCGCCGCCGAGAGCGCCCGCAGCACCCCTGCCGGCGCCTGGATGCGCGGCGCCGGCACGCCCGTCACCACCTCGGCCTGTGCAAACGCCTCGACCAGCGTGTGCGACGGACCGCAGATCACGTAGCTCTCCCCCGCCCTTCCTTTCTCCATCGCCAGTACGTGCCCGCGCACCGTGTCCTCCACGTGCCCCCACGAGTACGCCGTCCCTTTCGGCACCATCGGCAGTCGACCCCGCAGGTACTGGTGCAGCGTGCGGCGCAGGCTCGACGTGTCTCCCGGCCCATAGACAAGCCCCGGCTGCACGATCACCAGCGGCAGCCCGCCACGCATCATCGGCTCGGCGACCTCGTAGTGCGCGCGCCACTTCGTCTCGTCATAGACCGACAGGTGCGGGCCATCGTGGCGCCACGTCTCGTCCGCCAGCCGGCCCCGCGTGTCCGAAAACACCGCCAGCGTGCTCGTGTACACCCCCTTCGGGATCCCCAGCTCGCGCATCACCTCCAGCACGTTGCGCGTGCCCTCCACGTTCACCGCGTGCGCCGTGCGGATCTCCTCCACTGTGCGTACGCCGATCCGGTACCAGCCCGCCACGTGGAACACCCCGTCCACCCCCTCCATCGGCGCGCGCAGCGACTCCTTGTTGGTGACGTCCCCCTCCGCCAGCCGCGCCCCCAGGTGCTCCAGCTCTGTCGCGCGCGTTGGCGAGCGCACCACCGCCGTCACCTCGTGCCCCGCCTCGCGTAGCTGGCGCGCCGGCACGCCCCCCACGAACCCCGTGGCGCCCGTCAGGAAGTACGCCGCCACGCGTGTGCCCGCCGCGCGCTCAGCGCACGCCCGGCGTGTGGGGCGTCAGCCCTGCTTTCTGGAAGATCACATCCAACGCCTTCGACACGACGTCCAGGCGCGCATCGTCCGACGGCAGCTCCTTCAGCTCCGCCTTGAACGGCTCCGCCGTGATCGGACCGTCGTAGCCGATCGCGTCCAGTGATCGCAGGAACGCCGCGATGTCGATCACACCCGTCTCCCCGGGCAGCGCGCGCCGGTTGTCGATCTGCTCGTCCACCGGGATTCCCGCCGGCGCGTCGCTCACGTGCACGTACACCACCTGCTCCGGGCGGAGCGCGCGCAGCTGCGCCACCGTCGCGCCCGACGTGTACCAGTGCCACACGTCGAGCAGCAGCCCGACGTTGGGTCCTATCTCCCGCCCCAGCTCGAGCATGTCTCCCATCGTGTAGATGAAGGGGTACTTGCGCGCGTCGCGCAGCGTCTTGGGCCCGATGAACTCGAGTCCCAGAGCGATGCCATGCTCCCCGAGGATCCGCGCCGCCGGCGCGAAGCGCTCCACGTGGAAGCGCCGGTTCACGTCGTAGTCACGCTCGTCCGAAGACGGCATGACCCACGTCATGCACCGCCGGCACCCCAGCCCCGCCGCCGCGCGCGCGAGCTCGGGCAGGGTGTCCAACCCCTCGCGCCACTTCGCCTCCTCACCCCGCCAGTCGACCGGCAGGCCAAAGCCCGCCGGCACGAGCCCCGCGGCGTCAAACCATCTCTTTGCCGTGCCCGCGCCATGCTCCGCGTCCACGTTGATCACCTCGCGCGGACTGAGCTCCACGCCGCCGAAACCATGCCCGCGGGCAAGGTCAATCGCGTCCTTGAGGTTAGCCGGCTTGCAGTTCACCGCGCCTGGGCTGAGCGCCTTATACATCGGGGCGCCAACTGTAACTCGCTACCTTTGTGCGCGAGATGAGCGGCACATGACCCGAGAGGTGGCGCGGCTCGCGCTCCTCCTCTTGCTCGGCCTGCCGCTCACCGCCATCGTTGGCCTGTTCGTCGGCGGCACGCTGGCAGACGTGCTCGGCGCGGCCGGCTTCAACCTTGCCGTCCTCGCGCTCGGTGCTCTCGCGTCAACCGTCGCCGCCCATCGCGGTCTACCGCCCCGGTCGCGGCCCTTGGTCCCCGCCTTCGGCGTCCAGGGGGCGCACGCCGTCTGGCTGCTCACCGCCGTGCTCCTCCGCCGCCAGTGGGGCGGTCTGATCGACGTGCTCGCCATCGCCGGCCCGCTCATCTGGCTCGGCGCGCGGCCCGAGCGTCGCCCCGCGGCCGTGCTCCTCATCGCCCACGGCATCGAGTCGCTCCTGCTCTTGTTTCAGTGGGCGCGCGACCCCGACCCCGGGGCGCAGCTCCCCGTCCTCGTCTCCCACCTCAGCCTGCGCCTCGCCGGCGCGCTCCTGACCGTCCGCGCCCTCCAGACCATCTGGCGGCGTGACCGCCGCCCGGTCCCCCGCCTGGGGTGACGCGCCTTCCGCCGCCTACCCGACCCGTGAGCCGGCGAGGCGGCGGCGCACCCACGCCACGATCTCGTCTCCCGACTCGCGCCACACGTGCACCACGCTCGGCGCGACCGAAACGACCACGATCAGCACGATCACCGGCAGCAAATACCTGTCCACCTGATCCGGCGGCAGCAGCTGCCCGAAGAAGTACCCCGCCACCGTCACGCCCACACCCCACAGCAGCCCGCCGAAGAGGTTGTAGAACAGGAATCGGCCGTACGTCATCTGTCCCATCCCCGCCACGATCGGTGCGAACGTCCGCACGATCGGCATGAACCGCGCGAGGACGATCGCTTTCCCGCCGTGCCGCTCGTAGAACGCCTGCGCGCGCTCCAGGTGCTTCTTGTGGAAGAAGATCGAGTCCTCACGCTGGAACAGGCGCCGCCCCACGCGGCTGCCGAAGCTGTAGCCGACGCTGTCCCCCGCCACCGCGCACACAAAGGCCCCGGCCGCCAGAATGCCCAGGTTCATGCCCGGCGCACCGCGCTCCTCGAACAGGTGCGGCTGCGACGCCAGAAACCCTGCCGTGAACAGCAGGCTGTCACCCGGCAGAAAGAAGCCGATCAGTAGCCCCGACTCCGCGAACACGATTGCGAAGACCGCGAGGTAGCCAAAGGCGATGATGGTCTCTTCGAGATTGGGAAGCACGTGACGCTCCGAGACGAAAGTGGCGCGCGGAGTCTACCGGCCGTTTTCGCGCGCGCCTCTGATCCCCCGGCTCGCGCCGCCACCCCCGCCGGCGCCGAGCCGCCGCTCTACGGCGCCGTCGAGGGCGGAGGCACGAAGTTCGTCTGCGCTGTCGGCACCGGACCACATGACGTTCGCTCCCGTACCCGCATCGACACCCGCGACCCCGTCGCCACCCTCGCCGAGGTTGCCGATTTCCTCGCGCGCGCCGCCCGCGGCCGCACGCTCGCCGCGATCGGCTTCGCCTGCTTCGGCCCGCTCGAGCTCGATCCGTCCCGCCCCACCTACGGCAGCATGCTCGCCACCCCCAAGCCCGGCTGGAGTGGAGCGCCCCTCGTCGCGCCCCTGCGCGATCGACTCAACGCCCAGGTCGTCCTCGACACCGACGTCAACGGCGCCGCCCTCGCCGAGTGGTCGTGGGGATCCGCCCGCGGCTGCGACCCCGCCATCTACGTCACCGTCGGCACCGGAATCGGCGGCGGCGCCGTCGTCCACGGACGCACCCTCACCGGCCTGCTCCACCCCGAGATGGGCCACATTCCCGTGGCTCGCCTGCCGTGGCCCGACGGTTCACCCGACGACTTCCCCGGCGTCTGCCCCTTCCACGGCGCCTGCCTCGAAGGTCTCGCCTCCGGTCCCGCCCTCGCCGCCCGCCTCGGCGCCCCCGCCGGCACCGCCCCACCTGAACACCCCATCTGGGAGCTCGAAGCCGGTTACCTCGCCCAGGCCCTCGCCACCTACACCCTCGTCCTCTCCCCTCGCCGCATCGTCCTCGGCGGCGGCGTCTTCCACCAGACGCACCTCCTCCCCCGCGTCCGCGCCCGCCTCGCCGGCCAGCTCGCCGGCTACATCACCCGCCCCGAGCTCGCCTCCGCCATCGACGACTACGTCGTCGCCCCCCACTTCGCCCAAGACGCCGGCCTATACGGCGCCTTCGCCCTCGCCATGAGCGGGGGTTCGGGGGCGCAGCCCCCGCTGGGCCGGCCGAAGGCCGGCAAGAACAGCTAGGGGGC
>DASTZM010000193.1:0-4406 GCA_035764305.1 Chloroflexota bacterium
GGGTGCACGCGCTCCTTGAACATCGGCTCCCACTCCACCTCCAGCAGCCGCGCCAGCGCACCGTTCGGATCCACCGTAAACGGATCGCCGTGTGACCCACAGATCAGGTCGATCTTCTCTGAGAGCAGCTTCGTGAAGCTCTCCTTGAGCCGCGGCGCCGTCGCGCGGTCCAGGTAGAACGGCCCGGCGCCCAGATACAGCCCCGGCTGCCCGCGGCGCGGATGCGGCCCGGCCGGGTTCGCACCATGGAAGGGGCCGTTGAGCGCATCCCCCGTGAACAGCACCCGCTTCCCCTCCGGGCTCGTCCAGATCAGCACGGTGTCGCCGGCAAACGCGCCGCCCTCCAGCTTGTGCGCCCGCATGCCCCCGGGCAGCGTATCGCCATCGTCGTACAGGTGGTCGGGCGTGCCTTCGTCCATTCGCCCTCCGCGTTCCGGCGTGCCGTACGCCGGACCCCAAACGGGGGCGCCCCACTTCTCGCGGGCGTCGTACGCCCCGCGCTCGTGCATGTCGTTCGTCAGCACGCTCGCCCTGGGCGTGGCGCCCTTCGTCAGCTCCAGCAGGCGCCGCTCCCCGTCGGACGTCAGCCCCTCCGGGTCGACCAGCACCGGGCCGTCCGGCGTCATCAGCGCGTACGAGTCCCAGCTGCCCGGGCTGTCCCACCACGTCGTCCACCGGATGAGCTGCGGTCTCTCGTCCGTCCCGAGGATGACAGAGACGGTGGACGTGCGCGGGCGATCGTCGGCCATAGCGGCCGCCACTATAGAGGAAGGCGCTCCCCGTACTGCGGGATCTCGGCGGTCCAGCCCAGCTGTCTCTTGATCGCGGCCGCCAGCGCCTCCGCCGCGTCGGGCTCGCCGTGCACCAGGAACAGGCGCCGGGGCGGCCTGGTGAAGCCGGAGAGCCAGCGCAGCAGCTCGGGCTCGTCGGCATGCGCCGAGAAGCCGTCCACGAAGCGCACCGCCGCGCGCACCGGCACTTCCTCGCCGTGCATCTTGAGCGACTTCGCGCCGTCCAGCAGCAGGCGGCCGCGCGTCCCTTCCGCCTGGTAGCCCGCCAGCAGCACCACCGTGCTCTTGCGCGGCAGGCGGTGCTTGAGGTGGTGCAGGATGCGTCCGCCGGTCGCCATGCCGCTCGCCGAGATGATGATCGCCGGCTGGTCCAGGTCGTTGAGCGCCTGCGATTCGGCCCGCGTCTGGGTGTAGCGCACCCCGCCCTCGGCCGACCAGCGCAGCGCCTCGGTCCGCTGGCGCCCCTCCACGCTCCTGGCGCGCAGCGTGGGGTCCTGCCCCTCTTCGTGGGCCAGGAAGATGCGCGTCGCCTCGATCGCCATCGGGCTGTCGACGAAGATGGGCAGCTCCGGGATGCGTCCGGACAGCATCAGGTGGCGCAGCGCATACAGCAGGTCCTGCGTCCGCCCCACCGCGAACGCCGGGATGAGCAGCACGCCACCCCGCGTCACCGCCTCGTGCACCGCCGCCTCCAGCCCCTGCTCGGGCGGCTCGGGCGAGTGCTGCCTTCCGCCGTAGGTGCTCTCCATCACGACGACGTCGGCGTCGCCCGGCGGGGTGGGATCGCGCAGCAGCGGGTTGACGTAGCGCCCCAGGTCGCCGCTGAACAGGACGGTCCGGTTGTCGGGGAGCGTGAAGCGCACCGTCGCCGAGCCGATGATGTGCCCCGCGTCCTCGAACTGCGCGCTGAGACCCGGCGCCGCCTCCCACCGCTCGTCGTAGTCGCGCGGGCGCAGCAGCCGCAGCGCGGCGTAGGCCTCGGCGGTGGTGTACAGCGGCAGCGCCGGGTCGTGCTTGGAGAACTTCTTCTTATTGGCGAACGCCGCGTCTTCCTCCTGCAGATGCGCCGAGTCCGGCAGCATCACCCGCAGCAGGTCCACCGTGGCCGGCGTGGTGTAGACGCGCCACTCGGGCCGCCGGCGGCGGAGCTGCTGGTCCATCGCAAGCAGCCGCGGGAGGTAGCCCGAGTGGTCCAGGTGCGCGTGCGTCAGCACCACCGCGTCCAGCCCGCCCTCCAGGTACACCGGCGGCGCCCAGTTCCGCTCGCGCCACACCTTCGGTCCCTGGAACAGCCCGCAGTCCAGCAGCACCCGCGCGTCGCCGGTGTCCAGCAAGAACTTGCTGCCCGTGACCGTCCCCGCCGCGCCGTAAAAAGAGATGGAGGCCAAGGATCGTCCTAGCCGGCCCAGGCCACCAGGCCCGGTTCAAAGGGATTGCTCAGGTCCGGGTGGGACGGGACAACGCGGATGCTGTACCCGTGCAGGCCACTGCTGCGGCACGGGATGTGGCCTTCGTAGGTGTAGGCGCCCCCCTGGCCCTCCGTCGCGGCGTCGCCAGATGCAGCCTGCATCTCGACCGACTGGCCACGCGTGATCTGGCCGTCGGCGTCGACCGGACCATCGTACAGCTGGACGCTCACGTCTGAGGGCTTCAAGCTCCCCAGGCGCACGCGCGCGCGCACCGGCAGCTCCATGCCCACCGCCACGTCGGCCGGCGCATCGTCGACCTTCTCGATCCGCACATCCTTCCAGGCCGCCGCCACCGACTGCTTCCAGCCCACCAGCGACTTCGCTCCCGCCACGCCGTCGCGCATCAGGCGCGCGTGGCGCGCGGCGGCGGGCAGGTACAGCGCCTCGGTGTACTCGCGCAGCATGCGGTTGGTGTTGTAGACGTCGCCCAGCTCGCGGATGCTGTTCTTCATCATCTGGATCCAGCCCCGCGGCAGGCCGTCCGCGCCGCGCTCGTAGAACAGCGGCACCACTTCCTTTTCCAGCAGCTCGAACACCGCGCGCGCCTCGACGTGGTCCTGGTAGCCCTCGTCGGGATACTCCTCCCCCTTGCCAATCGCCCATCCAAGTCCCGGCCGGTACGCCTCGTCCCACCAGCCGTCCAGCACGCTCATGTGGAGCACGCCGTTCATGGCGGCCTTCATGCCCGACGTGCCCGACGCCTCGAGCGGCCGGCGCGGCAGGTTGAGCCACACGTCGCAGCCCGAGACCAGGTAGCGCGCCACGTTCAGGTCGTAGTTCTCGATGAACACGATGTGCCGTCTGAGGTCCTCGCGCCGCGCCAGGCGGACGATCTCGCGGATCAGCTCCTTGCCGCCGTTGTCGGCCGGGTGCGACTTGCCGGAGTAGATGATCTGCACCGGCCGGTCGCGGTTCTTCAGAATGGCCGCCAGACGCTCGACGTCCTGGTGCAGCAGCGTCGCGCGCTTGTAGGTGGCGAAGCGCCGCGCGAAGCCGATGGTCAGCGCCTCCGGGTTGAGCACCTCCCCGGCCTGCTCGATCTCCGCCGCGCTCCCGCCGCGCTGGACGAGCTGCTGGCGGAGGCGCCGCCGCGCGAAGTTGATCAGCCGCTCGCGCCGGCGCTCGTGCGTGCGCCACAGCTCCTCCGACGGAATCTCGTCGACGCGCGACCACACCTTCCGGTCGAGGTCCTCGCGCGCCATCCCCTCCTCGGTCCAGCGCGGGCCAAGGTAGCGGTCGTACATCGTCGCCATGTCGTCGGAGACCCACGTCAGCGCGTGGACCGCGTTCGTCACGGTGGTGATCGGCACCTCGTGCGTCGGCACGTTGGGCCACAGCCCGGGCCACAGCTTGCGCGCCACCTCGCCGTGCAGCTTGGCGACGCCGTTGGTCTGCGATGCCAGCCGGATGGCGAGAAAGGCCATGCTGAACGGCTCGTTGGGGTCGTAGCGGTTGGCCCGCCCCAGCGCCAGGAAGTCTTCCCGCGAGATGCCGAGCTTGCCGTACCAGTCGCCGAAGTAGCGGTCCATCACGTCGGGCGGGAAGAGGTCGATGCCCGCCGGCACGACCGTGTGGGTGGTGAAGACGCTGCCCGCCGCGACGGCTTCCTTCGCTTCCCAGAACGAGAGCCCCTGGTCCTCCATCAGGCGCCGGATGCGCTCCAGACCCAGGAACGCCGAGTGCCCTTCATTCATATGGCACACCGCCGGGCGGTAGCCCAGCGCCTCCAGCGCCCGCACGCCGCCGATCCCGAGCAGCAGCTCCTGCCGGATGCGCACGTCGCCGGTGGAGTAGAGGCGCAGCGACGCCTCGCGGTCCTCCGGCGCCGTCTCGGGGACGTTGCTGTCGAGCAGATACAGCGGCACACGCCCGACCTGCGCGCGCCAGATCTGGGCGTGCAGCTGCCGGCCGGGCAGGTCAACCGTGACCTTGAGCGGCGAGCCATCCGGGCGCCGCTCGAGCGTCAGCGGCAGGTTGTAGAAGTCGTTGTCGGGGTACTGCTCCCCCTGCCAGCCGTCGGCGTTGAGGTACTGCCGGAAGTACCCCTCCTGGTAGGCCAGGCCCACCCCCACCAGGGGGATGGCCAGGTCGCTGGCGGACTTGAGGTGGTCGCCGGAGAGCACCCCGAGGCCCCCGGAGTAGATGG
>DASTZM010000194.1:0-6567 GCA_035764305.1 Chloroflexota bacterium
CTTCCTTAGTACAGGGCTCAGCCGATGCCCAGCGCGGTGAGGCTGGCCGCTCCGCCGCCAGCGACGGCGACGTGCAGCGCGTCGCCCTCCTCGAACAGCGCGCCGGGTGAGGCGAGGAAGGTCTTGCCGTGCCGCGTGACCGCCACGACCTGGACCTCGCCGTCGCGCTCGACGTCGCCCGGGCAGCGGCCGGCCAGGGAGGCGGGGAGCGTGACCTCGAGCAGCTCGACCTCGCCGCCGCCGAGGCTGGTATGGGAGGACCACTGGGCCGCATGAAGCGCCTCGACGATGCGGTTGACGCCCCAGCCGATGGTGGAGAAGGCCTGTACGCCGAGGCGCAGGAAGACCTCGGCCTTGCGCGGGTCGTAGACGCGGGCGATGGCGCGGGGGACGCGGAAGAGCACGCGCGCGGCGCGGGCCAGGACGGCGTTGCCATCGTCGCTGTCGGTCAGCGCGACGAGCGCATCGGCGCGCTCGATCCCGGCGGCGAGCAGGACGGTGCGGTCGAGGGCGGCGCCGCAAACTCGCGCGCCGCGGAAGGCGGGGCCGAGGCGGTCGAGCGCCTGCTGGTCCGAATCGACGACGGTCACGTGCTCGCCGTTGAGGCTGAGCTGACGCGCCAGGTGGCTGCCCATACGGCCACAGCCGACGATGATGACGTTCACGGCGTGACTCCCTTCGGTACGCGCGTCATGGCGCGCTCGGCGCGCCGAACGAGCGCCTTGCGCACCTCGTCGACGAGGACGAGGGCGGGTGTCCAGGCGAACAAGAAGAGCCAGTGGGCAGGGGCAAACGGCGCCGTCCCAAACACCCACTGCAGCGGCGGCGCGTAGATCACCGCGGCGACGACGACCAACTCGGAGGCGATACCGAACCAGAGGAGCCGGTTGGCGAACAGGCTGGTCTTGAAGAAGGAGGCGCTTTCGGTGCGCTGGGCGAACAGGTTGCCGATCTGCGTGGTCACGACGGCGCCGAGCGTCATGGCGGTGGCCGAGGCATAGAGGGAGCCCGACGCCGGCAGGTCGAACCACTGTCCCCAGTAGCCGCTCACCCAGAAGTGGAAATAGAAGGCGGTCATGGCGGCGAGGCTCTGCACGCCGCCGAGCCAGAGATAGGCGCGGCGCATCAGCGCGGGGGTGATGACGTGCTGGTCGGGCCTGCGCGGCGGTCGGTCCATGACGCCCGGCTCGGCGGGCTCGGCGCCGAGCGCGAGGGCGGGCACCATGTCAGTCCCCAGATCGATGGAGAGGATCTGCATCACGGTCAGCGCGAGTGGGATGCGCCCGCGGCTGAGCGCGAAGAGGACGAATGGGATCGCCTCGGGGGTGTTGCTCGTGAAGATGTAGCAGATGAACTTCTTGACGTTCGCGTAGACGGCGCGCCCTTCTTCGACGGCGCTGACGATGGAAGCGAAGTTGTCGTCGGTCAGCACCATGTCGGCCGCCTCCTTGGCGACGTCGGTGCCGGCGACGCCCATTGCGACGCCGATGTCGGCCTTCTTGAGCGCGGGGGCGTCGTTGACGCCGTCGCCGGTGACGGCGACGACGTGCCCCTGGGCCTGCAGCGCGGCGACGATGCGCAGCTTGTGCTCGGGCGAGACGCGCGCGAAGAGGACCTCGCCGGCGAGCGCCGACCGCAGACCATCGTCGTCGAGTGATTCGAGCTCGCGGCCAGTCACGATGCGCGGGCGGTCGCCGCGCACGATGCCGATGCGTCGGGCGACGCTCTCGGCGGTCAGGCCGTAGTCGCCGGTGATCATGACCACGCGGATGCCGGCGCGGTGACAGGTGGCGACGGCGGCTTCGACCTCGGGGCGGGGTGGGTCCATCATGGCGGCCAGGCCGAGCAGGGTCAGGTCCCGCTCGGCGGCCGCGGCGTCGAGCGGCCCGGGCGCGGCGGCGACGTCGCGGCACGCCACTGCGAGGAGGCGCAGCCCATCGCGCGCGAAGCGGTCGTTGGCGTCGAGCGCGGCGGCGCGCACCGCGCCGTCGAGGGGGACGTCTCGTCCGGCAGACCGGTAGGTGGCGCACAGCTCGAGCAGCTCGCGCGGAGCGCCCTTGACGTACAGACGGCGTGTGCCCTCGACCAGCGCGTGCAGCGTGCTCATGCGCTTGCGCTGCGAGTCGAACGGCAGCTCGGCGAGGCGCGGTGACTGGGCGAGCAGCTGCTCGAGGTCAAGCCCTCCCTTGCGCGCGACGACCTGCAGGGCCGCCTCGGTGGGGTCGCCCAACACCGTCCAGTGGCACGCCTCCGCGTTGGGAGGAAGCAGGCGGGCATTGGTGCACAGCGCTCCGGCGGCGAGCAGGAGCGCGAGGTCGCCGTCCACGGTGGCGAGCGGGGCGCCTTCCTGTTCCAGCGCGCCGGTGGACTCGTAGCCGGCGCCGCCGACAGTGAGCCACCGCCCAGGCGGCGCGCCATCCCGCGCGGGGGCGGGCATCCAGAGGCCGCGCACGGTCATCTCGTTCTGGGTGAGCGTGCCGGTCTTGTCGGTGCAGATCACGCTGGTGCACCCCAGCGTCTCGACGGCGGAGAGCCGCTTGACGAGCGCGTGGCGGCGGACCATGCGCTGGACGGCCATGGCAAGCGCCAGCGTGACGGTGGGGAGGAGGCCCTCGGGCACGAAGGCGACGATCATGCCCATGGCGAACACGAAGCTCTCGGCGAGGTCGACGCCGGCCAGCGCGACGGCGAGGACGAAGAACAGCACGCCCGAGGCGACGGCGACGGCGCTGACGGCGCGCGTGACGTTGGCGAGCTCCTTCTGGAGCGGGCTGGGCGACTCCCCGACGGTCTGGGTGAGGTGGGCGATGCGCCCGAACTCGGTGGCCATACCGGTGGCGACGACGACGGCCCGGCCGCTGCCGGCGGCGACGCACGTGCCCGAGAAGACGAGGTTGGGGAGCTCGGCGCGCGCGCCGCCGGTCTCGAGCACGGGGCGGCTGACCTTGTGAGTGGGGCGCGATTCGCCGGTGAGCGTGGACTGGTCGACCTGCAGTTCGGCGTCTTCGATCAGGCGCGCGTCGGCCGAGACTCGGTCGCCGGCCTCGAGCAGGAGCAGGTCGCCCGGGACGAGCGTCTCGGCAGGGACGCGCTGCTCGCGGGCGTCACGGATCACCCGCGCGGTCCGGGGCAGGAGGCGGCGCAGGGCCGCGGTGGCTTTCTCTGCCTTGTACTCCTGCCAGAAGCTGAAGGCGCCGTTGATGAGGTTGACGGCCCAGATGGCGACGCCGAGCTGGGGCAGCCGGGCGACGAAGGCGATGGCGCCGCCGATCCAGAGCAGCAGCGCCATGAGGTGGGTGAAGTTGGCGGCGAAGCGGAGGGCGAGCGGCCTCCCATGGACCTCGCGGATGACGTTGGGGCCGGCGGAAGCGAGGCGGCTGGCGGCGTCGGCGCCGGTCAGTCCGCGGGGTGAGGTGTGGAACGCGGCGAAGACGTCCGCGACCGGGAGGGCGTGGGGTGGGGCGTCTCCCGCGGGAGCGTCCCCCCGGCGGAGCCGGACCGCGCCCCCGATGGAAGCGGGGGCGCGCACGACGGGGCGCCGTGCTGGTGCGGCGAGAGCCACGGATGGGGCGCTCCTCGGCTCAGTAGCGGTAGGTGGTGACGGGGAAGCCGTCGGCCAGCCATGCGTTGAGGCCCCCGGACAGCGTGCGCACGTTGCTGTAGCCGAGGGTGCGCAGGGCGGCGACGGCGAGGGCGCCGCGGTTGCCGTCGCCGCAGTAGGTGACGATCGGCGTCGACTTGTCGGGCGGCAGGCGGTCGAGCAGGACGGTCATCCCGTTGAGGGGGACGCTCGTCGCGCCCTCGATGTGCTTGTCGAGCCAGTCGACGTTGTCGCGCACGTCGAGGATGACGTAGGGGCCGCCTTCGGGGTTGTCTTCGCGCGTGGCGGCGCGCAGGTCGTAGGTGCTGATGCGCAGGTAGTTGGACTTGTTGCTCTCGCGCACCCAGCTATCGACCGCCTGCAGGACGGTGTGCTCCTCCTCGGTCTGGGCGGCGGCGGCGACCTCCTCGGCCGAGTGCTCGTAGACGATGCGTGGGGCGAGTGCCCGCGCGGTGGTGAAGCCGGCGCCGAGACCGAGCGCGAGCGAGGCGATGACGATGCCGAGGGCGAGTGTGCGCATGGGGCGCTCCTGCCGGAAGCGTCACGCGGCGCTGTAGCGCGGTTGGTTGCGGCGGGTCAACGCGCCGTTACGCCCCCAGCGCTGGGCCGCCCACAAGCGGGGCGGCGCCGCGGCTCAGGCGCGGCCGGTGCGGAGGATGGTCCAGGTGAGGTAGAGGCCGAGGAGAGAGACGAAGAGCAGGCCGGCGCTGAGGAAGCGCTCGTTCCACAGCTCCCAGCCGGCGGCGCGGGTGGAGGCGAGCAGGACGGCGAGACCGTTGACGAAGGCGGCGGCGAGGATGCCGAGCACGAGCCGGTTGACCAACCGCTCGAGGCGACGGAGCACGGGGTCGAGTCCGCGGAGCTGGACGCCGACCTCGATGGCGCCGCGCTCCACGTCTGCGAGCAGGCGGTGGACGCGGCGCGGCAGTCCGGCGCCGAGGCGGGCGGCGTCGAGGCCGAAGCGCTGCGCCTCGCGCGCGACGAAGCGGGGCTGGTAGCGCCGCGCGAGCAGGCGGCGGGCGTACGGCGCGACGGCGGTGGCCAGCCGGAACTCGGGGTCGAGCAGCGCGCCGAGTCCCTCGCTCATGACCATGGTCTTGAGGAGCAGCGCGAGGTGGGGCGGGAGCACGAGACGGTGGCGGTGGGCGACGCCAAGCGCTTCGCCGACGAGCGGGCCGATGCGGATCTCGTGCAGCGGGCGCCGGTAGTAGTGCGCCTGTACCGCCTGGAGGTCGCGCGCCAGGGCGGCGCGGTCGACGTGGCCGCGCGTGATCCCCACGGAGAGCAGTGCGTCGGCGAGGTCGTCCGGGTCCTCGGCGGAGACGGCGAGCAGAACGTCGGTCAGCTGCTGGCGCGTGCGCTCGTCGACGGTGCCGACCATGCCGAAGTCGACCAGCGCGAGGCGGCCGGCCGGCTCGACAAAGACGTTGCCGGCGTGCGGATCGGCGTGGAAGAAGCCGTTCTCGAAGAGCATGCGCAGCTGCACGCGCACGGCGCGCCGCGCGAGGGTGGGGCGGTCGATGCCCGCCGCGTCGATGGCCACGCGGTCGCTGATTTTGATGCCTTCGATGCGCTCGAGCGTCAGGACGCGGTTGGTGGTGGCATGCCAGTGGACGCGGGGGATGTGGACGGTGGGGTCATCCCGAAAGTCGGCCGCGAAGCGCTCGACGTTGTGTGCCTCGCGCGCGTAGTCCAACTCGGCGCGCAGGGTGTCGGCGAACTGCTGGGCGAGGCCGACCAGGTCGAAGTCGCGCGCCGGTTCCCAGCGCCGCGCGGCGGTGGCGGCGAGCGCCTGGAGGATGCCCAGGTCCTGTTCGACCTGCTCGACGGCCCCGGGGCGGCGCACCTTGACGACGACGCGGGAGCCGTCCGGCAGCGTGGCGGCGTGGGCCTGGCCGATAGAGGCGGCGGCGAGGGGCACCGGATCGAAGGACGCGAATACCTCCTCCGGCGGGCGTCCGAGCTCGGCCGCGATCACCTCCCGGATGGCATCGACCGGCACGGCCGGCGCGTGGTCCTGGAGCTTGGCCAGCTCGGCGGCGTACTGCGGACCGAGCACGTCCGGCCGGGCGGAGAGGATCTGGCCGAGCTTGATGAAGGTGATGCCGAGCTCGGCGAGGGCGAGGCGGAGCCGCTCGGGGGTGGTGTGGTGATCCGGCGGGTGGAGGTCGCCGGGGACGAGGCGGCGGGCGTGGCGGACGGGGACGAGGCGGTGCAGACCGAGGGCGTCGAGCAGCGATCCGAACCCGTGGCGGGCGAGGACGCCGGCGATCTGGCGGAGCCGATGGGGGTGTGGGACGCGCGGCGCCGGCCGGCGCGGCATGGCGCCCCCGCCGGCGCGGAGGCTAGTGGGAGTGCGCCTGGCGGCGGTCAAGCTCGCGCACCGTGACGCCGGTGACGATGCCGAGCGTGAGGACGAGCGCGATCAGCAGCACGAACTGGATGACGGCCGGACTCTGCATGGGAACCTCCCGCTTTCCATCATTGCGCGGTGCGGCCCGGGCCACATCGGGGAATCCCCGATGTGGCCCGGAGCGGTACGTGAAACAAGACAGGTAGGGGATGAAACACGGGGTGGGAGCGTCCCAGAGAAGGAGGGGCCGCCGTGTTTCACGCTCCAGATAGGAACGGGTGCGACAGCGTCCGGAGGTGTTTCATTTCGCACGGGAGGGCGCGCCAGGTACGGCTGAAGCGTCGGACGTGGGTGTCAGAGGCGCGGGTCGAGGTGTCTGACGGTGTCTGACGGGATGTCTGACGCGTACCGCGCGGGGCCGGTGGGCGGGAGACCGTTTACCGGGGGTTTACGGGCCGCAACGTTCGGCGCAGACGTAGCCGTGTACTAAGGAAACGGCGGCACGGCGTGACGCCAGCGGCGGCGCCATGTCCTGCCGAAGACCACGTCTGGTCGAGGAGGCCACGATGGTGAGCGCGACTCCGGCTGCCCTGGGCGGGCGAGGCGGATGGGC
>DASTZM010000195.1:0-8345 GCA_035764305.1 Chloroflexota bacterium
TGGCCTCGGTGTAGCGGGCCGGGGGCTGGGTGAAGTGCTGCTGGGGAGTGACCGATTCGAGTGCGAGCGCATCGCCCTCGGCGAGCGGCGGCAGGCTCTTGCTCCTGTCTTCCTCCTCATCCGACTCGCCCATGACCTTGAGGAACCCTGCGAACTTGAGCGTGGAGCCGTTGGCACGAAGGAGATAACGATCGCCTCCGTCTGTGGCACGGACATCGACTGCGGTGGTGTCGAAAACGGCGTTCTCCATCTGGCTGGCGACGAAGCGGCGCCAGATCAGGACGTAGAGCCGGTACTGGTCGGTGGTAACGTGGCCGCGGAGCTGGTCGGGCGTGCGCAACGCGGACGTGGGGCGGATGGCTTCGTGCGCCTCCTGAGCGCCTTTGGCGCGTGACTTGTAGACGCGCGGCTCGGCAGGCACGTACTCGGAGCCGTACTTCTCGCCGATCATCTGACGCGCCTCGTCCTGTGCCTCCTTGGCAATCTGGGGCGAGTCGGTGCGCATGTAGGTGATGAGACCCACTTGTCCTTCGCCGGGCACCTCGAGCCCCTCGTACAGCTGCTGGGCGACGGACATGGTGCGCCGCGCGGCGAAGCCGAGGCGACGGGCGGCCTCCTGCTGGAGCGTGCTGGTGATAAACGGCGGCGCTGGGTTGCGGCTGACCTCACGCTGGCGCACCTCGGCGACCTCGAAAGCGGCACGGCGCAACGCGTCGGTCGCGGCGCTGGCGCCCGCCTCGTCCGTCAGCTCGAGCTTCTCGCCGTTGCGCTCAAGCAGCGCGGCGGCGAAGGTCTGCGCTTCGTCCTCAGCCAGAACATCGCTTCTGCGGAGCAGCGCTTCGACTGTCCAGTACTCCTCGGGGAGGAACTTCTCGATCTCGCGCTCGCGCTCGACGACCATGCGGACGGCGACGGACTGGACTCGTCCGGCGGAGAGTCCCTTTTTGACCTTGTTCCAAAGGAGCGGCGAGAGCTTGTAACCGACCAAGCGATCGATGACGCGGCGCGCCTGCTGCGCGTTGACCAGGGAGGTGTCGATGTCGCGCGGGTGCTTGAGCGCCTCCTGGATGGCGTTCTTGGTGATCTCGTGGAAGACGATCCGGCGGGTCCGGATCGTCTTGGCGGGGGTCTTGCCACGGGCCGGCTTGGGCGCCACCGCCTGGCTGAGGTGCCAGGCGATGGCCTCGCCCTCGCGGTCGGGGTCGGTCGCCAGGAGCAGCTCGGACGCGCCGCGCACGTGCTGCGTCAGCTCCTTGACGGTGTCCTTCTTCTCCTTGGGAACGACGTAGGTCGGCTCGAAGCCGTTCTCGACGTCGACACCGAGACGGCGCTTGGGAAGGTCGCGTACGTGGCCGAGCGACGCTTTGACGGTGTAGCCCCGGCCGAGGAATTTCTCGATGGTCTTCGCCTTGGCGGGAGACTCGACGATGACCAGTTTCTTCGCGGTGGATGCCATGAGTTGTGGAAGTGTCTTCCTTATAAGAGACAAAAAAGGGCCGGTGAAACAGGCCCGCAGACCAATATAGCAGAGCCTGTCAGCCCGCGACGGCGGCGGGCTCGGGTGATGGTGTGGACGGGGCCGCACCCGGGGTCCTGGCGACCTCTACGACGCGCAGCGTGTTGAGGACCTTGAGAAGGTCCTCCTTCCAGCGCCGGGGATCGGGGAGGCGAGGGATACGGATGGCGCCAGATCGTACGACCGCGCTGGTGCCGAATGCCTTGTAGAGGGCGAGCCGGTCGGAGACGACGAACGGGCTGGTCTTGAGCACGAGCTCGCCGCCCTGCGTCTCGATCCCGCGCAGGAAGCGGGCCTTGGCCAGGATCTTCACACGCAGCAGGTAGAAGAGGTCCTGGACCGGCTGAGGAAGCGGGCCGAAGCGGTCGCCGAACTCCTGCTGCACCTCGTCGACCTCGGCCTCGGTGGTCAGGTCGGCAAGGCGGCGATAGAGGCGGAGCTTGAGATCGGCGTCCCCGACGTAGTCATCAGGCAGGTTGGCGCCAAGCGGGAGGTCGAGCACAAGCTCGAACTCGGGGACGGTGCGCTTGCCACGCAGCTCGTCGACCGCCTCGGCGAGCAGGCGCATGTAGAGGTCGAAGCCAACTGTGTTCATGAAGCCGGACTGTTCCGGACCCAGCAGGTTGCCAGCGCCGCGGATTTCGAGGTCCTTCATGGCGATCTTGAAGCCGGCGCCAAGGTCATTGGCCTCGAAGATCGTGCGCAGGCGCTTCTCGGCGGTCTCGGTCAGGCGCCTGTTTGGCTCGTAGAGAAGATAGGCATAGGCCTGGTTGCCGCCGCGGCCGACGCGCCCGCGCAGCTGGTAGAGCTGCGCCAAGCCGAAGTTTCCCGCGTCGGCGACGATGATCGTGTTGGCGTTGGGGATGTCCAGACCAGACTCGATGATTGTCGTGCAGACCAGCACGTCGTGCGAGCCCTGCGCGAACTCGAGCATGACCTTCTCCAGGTCGTCCTCGTTCATCTGGCCATGGCCGATGGTGAAGTCGGCCTCGGGCACCAGGCGCTGGAGCTTCTTGGTGACCTGGTAGATCGACTGGACCCGGTTGTGGACGTAGAACACCTGTCCGCCGCGGTCGATCTCGCGCAGGATCGCCTCGCGGATCAGGTCGTCGTTGGTGCCGGTGACGTACGTCTTGATCGGCAGGCGCGCCTCGGGCGGGGTCTCGATGACGCTCATGTCGCGCAGCCCGACCAGGCTGGTGTGGAGCGTGCGCGGGATGGGCGTGGCGGTGAGCGTCAGCACGTGCACGTTAACTCGGAGCTGTTTGATGCGCTCCTTGTGCATCACGCCGAAGCGGTGCTCCTCGTCGATCACGAGCAGGCCGAGGTCCTTGAACTTGATGTCCTTGCCCAGGAGCCGGTGGGTACCGACAACAATGTCGACGGCGCCGGAGGCCAGCCCGGCGACCACCTCCTCCTGCTCCTTGGGCGTGCGGAAGCGCGAGAGCAGCTCAACGGTCAGTGGGTAAGCCTGGACGCGCTCCTTGAAAGTGCGGAAGTGCTGCAGCGCGAGCACAGTGGTTGGGACCAGCACGGCGACCTGCTTGCCGTCCTGCACCGCCTTGAAGGCGGCACGCAGGGCCACCTCGGTCTTGCCGAACCCGACGTCGCCGACGACGAGACGATCCATCGGCTTCTCCTTCTCGAGGTCGGCCTTGACGTCGGCGATGGCAAGCAGCTGGTCGGGCGTCTCGACGTAGGGGAACGATTCCTCGACCTCTCGCTGCCACTCGTTGTCGGGGGGGAGCGGCTCGGCCTTGGCCATCTCGCGGGCAGAGTACAGCTCAAGGAGGTCCTTGGCGGATTCGGCGGCGGACTGCTTGACGCGCGCCTTGGCGCGGGGCCACTCGCCGCCGCCCAGCTTCGAGAGCGCGGGGGTGTGATCGCCGACACCGATGTAGCGGTCGACGCGGTCGAGCTGGTCGGTCGGAACGTAGACGCGATCGTTCGCCTGGAACTGGAGCAGGAGGTACTCCCGCTCACCGTCGGCCGCCTTGCGCTTTACGAGCCCCTGGTACTGGGCGATGCCGTGCTCCATGTGCACGACGAAGTCGCCGGGCTTCAGCTCTGACAGGAACGACTCGCGCGCGACGCGCCTCCGGCGAATCACGCGGCGCGGCTTGGCCCAACCGAAAATCTCGGTGTCCGTCAGGAGAAAGACGCCGAGCGCGGGGTTCGACCAGCCCTCGCCAAGCTGGCCATGGACGGCGATGAGCGTGCCTCGGTCGGGCGCCTCTTCAAGCGCTTCGCGGTTGCGGAGCGTGACGCCGCGGTCAGCGTAGAGCTCGGCCAGGCGGCTCGCCTGGAGCGTGACCATCACGACGCGCTGGCGGTTGCCCTGGCGCTTGCGTGTCTCGTCGACGACGTCCTTGATGCGCCCGCCGTAGGTCGGCGCCATCTCGAAGGACGTGAATTCCAGCGAATCGGCACCGACTTCCGCCGGGCGATAGCTCATATGCAACGTAGGCGTGTGAGCCAGGCGTTCGAGCAGCGCCGCGCGCGCCACGTAGGGCGACCGGAAACTGGGCGGGACCGAGCCCGACGCGGTCAGCTTGGTCTGCAGCTCAGCGGCCTGGTCGTGGAGGTCGGCCAGCGCGTTGACGATCGACTCAGGCTCGTCGAGCAGCACGAGGGCATCGGGCACGTAGTCGAGCAGCGTGGCCGGCTGGGGCGCGAGGTAGGCGGCATAGAACGGCAGCTCAGAGAAGAAGGCGCCTGCCTCCAGGTCGCGGACCTGCCAGTCCCACTCCTCGCGCACCTCCTGCCGGAGGGCGGACCAGTCGAGCGCACGGAGCTGCTCGGCCGCCTCAGCGCCGCGCCACAGCGCGAACTCGGTGGCAGGCGCGAGAAGGAAGTGGTCCATCTCGACGGCCGAACGCTGCGTCGAGGGATCGAAGGAGCGGATGCTCTCGATCTCGTCACCGAAGAACTCGAGGCGCACCGGACTCTCCGCCAGTGGCGGGAAGACGTCAACGATGCCGCCGCGCTGGCTGAACGAGCCGGGGACCTCGACCAGCCCCGCGCGCTCGTAGCCGTTGGCGCTCAGGTGGTGGACGAGGGTGTTCAGGTTGAACTGACGGCCCTTGCGGAGCGACAGGACGCGGTGCCCGAACTCCTCGGGCGGTGCGAGTCCAAAGAGGAGGGCGTGGACCGACGTGACGATCGCGAGCGGCGTGTCGCGTGACGCGCCGGAAATGCCATCGCCGGAGAGCTCGATGAGTGTTCCGACGCGCGCGGTGACGACCTCGGGGACGGAGGGGAGCTGCTCGTAGGGCAGGGCGTCGAAACCCGGGAAGAGCAGAACGCGCTCGGGGTCGCCGGTCCAGGTGAGCAGGTCCTGATACCACTCCTGTGCGCGGTTGCCGTCCGAGGCGACGATGAGGAGCGGCCGGCGCGACTGGGCCTGCAGGCCGGCGACGACGAAGGGCTTGGCGGCCTCGCGGATGACGGCGTGCAGCGCGCTGGGAGGCAACCGGTCGGCGACGCCGACTCCCGGCACCTCGGCGTTGCGGGCCGCCTCGAGCAGCTGCCGGAACTCGGGCAGCTCCGCGAGGAGTGAAGTCAGACCGGAGAGTCGCACGGTTCCGCCCTATTTCCCATTGAACTTATTCATCGCCGCTTCGATCCCCTCTTGCACCCAGCATTCCACCGCGTCGGCGGCGCGCTCAATGGCTTCTTCGATGATCGGCTTCTCGACGGGTGCAAACGTGGTCAACACGTGATCGACCGGATCGACGCCGGCCGGCGGGCGCCCAATACCGACCTTGATACGGGGGAAGTCCCCGGGCTTGCCGGCGACATGTAGCTGAATCGACTTGATCCCGTTGTGACCGCCCGAGCTTCCGCCGGCGCGCAGCCGGAGCTTTCCGAACGCAAGATCGAGGTCGTCGTAGACGACGAGCACGTGCTCGAGCGGCAGTAAGTCTTTCTCGACCAGAGCGCGCACAGCCTTGCCGCTGTCGTTCATGTAAGTCAGCGGCTTGAGAAGCAGGATCGACTCGCCGTCGAGGGCGGCTTTCGCTACCTCGGCGTGGCGCGCCTTGGAGGCCTTGCCGGCGCCCCAGCGCGCGGCGAGCCGATCCACGACGTGCCAGCCCACGTTGTGGCGCGTGCTCTTGTAGCGCGATCCTGGGTTGCCCAGACCGACGATTGCCCTCACGTCTCCGACCAGAGCGCCCGCGAGAGGCGCGACCATTCTTCCAGTGTGAGCGTCTCCGCCCGGCGCGACGGCGCGACGCCGCTCGTGTCGAGCGCCGCGCGGATTCGGTCAGCGCCGACGCCGAGCGACCCGAGCGCGTTGTGCAGCTGCTTGCGCTTCTGCGAGAAGCCAGCCGAGACCGTCTGAAAGAACCGGCGCTCGGTCGGCGCGGGGTCGACCCGAAAGTCTTGCAGGGGTGTCAAGCGGATAACGGCCGACGCCACCGCCGGCGGCGGGAAGAAGGACTCCGCGCCGAGTTCGAAGAGCAGCTCGACGTCGGCGACCATCTGGGCCTGGACGCCGAGCACGCTCAGATCGCCCGGCTGTGCGGCAAGGCGGCGGGCCACCTCGCGCTGCACCATAACTACCATCAAGCGCGGGCGCTGCTCTGGCGGGGCGTAAAGCAGCGTGCGGAGGAGTGGGGTGGCGACGCCGTAGGGGAGGTTGGCGACTAGCTTGTAGGGGCGGCCCTCGAAAAGCGTCGCCGGATCAACGGTCAGCGCGTCGGCCTGGACGATCTCCAGCGCGGGATGCGGGACCGTCTCGCGCAGCGCGGCGACCATTCGCGAGTCGAGCTCGACGGCAACGACGCGGCGCGCGCGCTCAACGAGTCGCGCGGTGAGGGTGCCGGCACCGGGGCCGACCTCGAGCACCTCCTCACCAAGTGAGAGGGACGCGGCATCGACGATGCGGGTGAGCGCGTCCTGGTCGACAAGGAGATGCTGGCCGAGCGACTTGGTGAGCCAGATGCCGTGCCTGTGGAGGACGTCCCTGAGGGTGCGCTCCCTGGATAGATCCAACCTATTCCAGGATGTATACCGGGACGGAGCGGCGACCCCACTGGATCGCCTCGCCGTACGTCGGATAGAAGAGGTCGATCCGGTTGCCCCTGATCGCGCCGCCCGTGTCGGCGGCGATGGCGTAGCCGTAGCCGGGGATGTAGAGGCGGGTGTAGAAGGGGATCACGCTGGGATCAACCGCGACGACTCCGTAGGTCGCGCGGATCCCGGTCGCGGTGATGCCGTAAGCGGGGTGCCCGGGGGCCTTGCCGGTGCTGATGGGCCCCGGGTCATACGCGGTGGCGACCATGTTGACGACGCGCCGGAAGGGCACTTCCGGCGCTCCCGGAATGGTCGAGATGGCGGGGGTTACCGGGGTGGCCGGCAGCGCGGGAGCGAGTGGCAAGGGAGAGAGCCCCGGCCGACCAAGGGCAATGATCTCATCGGTGGCAGCGCGCAGGATCCGCTCGGAGAGCGGGATGCGCTCGACCTCCTCGTCGTTCTCGAAGATGACGTGGACGAGGCGCTCAAGCAAGCCGGCAGCGCCGGCGCGCCGGCGCTGCCGGACGCCGGCGGGCACGTCGGCGCTGTACTCAATTCGCGTCTGGAACTGGATGAGGCTCAGCTCACGCTGCTCGAGCTCCTCGACGCGAACCACCCTTACGATGCCATTGGCCGGCGGCGTGGATTCGACCGGCGGCTCGACGCGGTCGCGCGGTCCGAGCGCCAGGCCATGCTCGGCGAGCAGCTCGGCGACGGTGGCGGCACGGGTGCGCGCGTCGAGCCGGACGTCGGGCGCGGTGATGGTCACGAACCGGGCGCGGAAGAGCGCAATCTGCATACCCGGCTCGAGCAGGGTGTCGGGCGGGGGGACGACAGTGTCGGCCGCGTCGATCGTGATGCCGGCGGCTGCGAGCGCCTCGCCCACCGAGCGCGCGACGACGCGCTGCCCGTACGGGACGCCCGAGTCGATGATGGAGAACGGGACGGCGCGCTCGACGAGACGCTGGCCTCCATTGGGCAGCGTGACGACGCGATCCCCCGGCTCTAGGCGCAGCCCGGCGGCGGCGAGCGCGGCCTCGATTCGCTCGGCACCCTGCACGTGGACGGCCTTGCCGTCGACCTGGACCAGCACCCAGGGCTCGCCGGGTCGCAGGCGGGCGAGGAGGACGGAGGGCGCCGACGGAACGGCGCGCACGAGGCGCTGCAGCAGTGCGCCGGCCGACGCAACGCCGCTAGTCACGCCGATGGCGGGGGCGGTCGGCGGTGAGACGGCGGAGAGGCGTGTGGCCCAGCCGAGGGAGATGACGACGAACGCGACCAGGGCCAGGAGCGGCGCGTTGAGAGCGATGGAGCGGGTGGGGTCCTCGAGCGGCATGAGGCCGACCGCGGCGCTACCGGCAATTGAGGCCGAAACGCTCGGGGCAGAAACGGGGAAGAGCGGCAGGCGGCGGAAGGCGGCGGCCGAGCCGCGGTGAGCGGCGGCGGCCAGCAGCGCGCGCGGCGTGCCGGCGATGGTGGGGCTCACGGCTCGGGGTGGGTTGTTCTGGTCTAGTCGCGCTCCCTCTACCGCGTCTCCGGCGCGGCCGATACGCGGCCAAGGGCCTCTCCTTCCCTTGGTCGCTCAGGTCCTCCAGCGGCCGCGCCCCTGGGCACGGCCGGTGCGGCACTGTAGCCGCGCGGCGCGCGCGCCTCAAAGACGTTCCGTCGAGCTAACGGCGGTCGCTCAGGATCTTGTTTGCGACCTGGGCGGCTTCATCCAACGCAGGCTTAGGCTGCTGGCGGCCGCCAACAACGTTGGCCAGGGCCTGCTCGAGGGGTTCGCGGATGGCTTGCCAAGCGGGGAGGGTTG
>DASTZM010000196.1:0-5190 GCA_035764305.1 Chloroflexota bacterium
AGTACTTCGACGCCACGTACCTGCTCAGCGTCATCTCCGCCACCGCCACCCACGGACGGCGCGGCACGTACGTCGCCAGCGGTGTGGCGACGCTCGCCGTCGCGGCCGAGCGCGTGATCGAAGCGCAGCGCACCGGCATCCCCATCACCCCCGCCACCCTCTTCTCCGCCGGGTTCTACGGCGTGCTCTTCTTCATCAGCGGGTCCATGGTCTCCCACCTCATGCGCACCAGCGGCGCCGTCGTCGCGCGGCGCGAGCGCGCCTGGCAGGAGCAGCTCTGGGAGCGCAACCTCGCGCTCGAAGACTCCACGACGCGCCTCGCCGAGAGCAACAAGGAGTTGGAGGCCTTCGCCTACTCGGTCTCGCACGATCTGCGCGCGCCGCTGCGCAGCATCGACGGCTTCAGCCGCATCGTGCTCGACCGCTACGCGGCCCAGCTCGACGCGGTGGGGCAGGACTACCTGCGCCGCGTCCGCGCCGCCAGCCAGCGCATGGGCCAGCTCATCGACGACCTGCTCGCGCTCTCGCGCGTCTCGCGCGCCGAGCTGCGCCGCGAGCGACTCGACCTCACCGCTCTCGCCCAGGCGGTCGCCGCCGAGCTGCGCGAGCGCCAGCCCGAGCGCCACGTCGACCTGCTCGTCCGGTCCGGCCTGGAAGCCATCGGCGACCCCTCACTCGTGCGCGCCGTGCTCGAGAACCTGATCGGCAACGCGTGGAAGTTCACCGGCAAGCGCGAGCGCGCCCGGATCGAGGTCGGCACGCTCGGTTCCTTGGTCGGCCGCGGCACGCTCGGCGCCCCCGAGCGGCGCACCCCCACCAGGCTCGACGGGCTCACGGCATTCTTCGTGCGCGACAATGGCGCGGGGTTCGACATGGCCTACGCCGACAAGCTCTTCGGTGCCTTCCAGCGCCTGCACGCCACGGCCGACTTCGAGGGCACCGGCGTCGGCCTGGCCACGGTGCAGCGCATCGTGCGCCGCCACGGCGGCTGGGTGTGGGCCGAATCCGAGGTCGACCAGGGCGCGACCTTCTACTTCGCGCTGCCGACCGCGCCCACGACGCACGCCGCTTCCACACTCCCAGCAGCGGCCGTGTCGTGACCGCGCCCTCCGCACTCCCGACGATCCTTCTGGTCGAGGACAACCCCGACGACGAGGAGTTGACCCGCGTCGCCCTCGAAGAGAGCAAGATCGCCAACACACTCGTCGTCGCCCGCGACGGCGTCGAGGCGCTCGACTATCTGTTCGGCACCGGCAGCCACGCCGGGCGCGACACGCGTCACATGCCGCAGGTGATCCTGCTCGACCTCAAGCTGCCCCGCCTGAACGGCATGGAGGTGCTGCGCCGCCTCCGCGCCGACGAGCGCACGCGCTACCTGCCCGTCGTCGTCCTCACCTCCTCGGACGAGGAACAGGACCTCTTCGAGAGCTACGGGCTCGGCGCCAACAGCTTCGTGCGCAAGCCGGTGGACTTTGCCCAGTTCGTCGACAGCGTCCGCCAGCTGGGCCTCTACTGGCTGGTGCTCAATCGCCCCGCTCCGTCGCCGCCCGCCGCAAGCTAAGCTAGGCTGGCCACAGCGGTGAGCGCGGGGGGTGCTCATGGGGGGCAACGTCAATGCGGGAGCAGCCGGCGCACCGGACATCCTCCTCGTCGAGGATGAGCCCGCGCTGCGCCTCGTCACGCGCCTGGCGTGCGAGGGCGCCGGCTTCCGCGTCCGCGAGGCCGCCACCGGCGCCGACGCGCTGCGCCTGACAGACGAGCGCCGCCCCGACCTCGTCCTGCTCGACCTCATGCTGCCCGACATGGACGGCTTCGACGTCTGCCGCGCGCTGCGCCGGCGCGACGAGACGCTCCCGGTCATCATGCTCACCGCCCGGGCAGACGAGGTCGACAAGGTCGTCGGCCTGGAGCTGGGCGCTGACGACTACCTCGCCAAGCCCGTCGGCACGCGCGAGCTCGTCGCGCGCATCCGCGCCCACCTGCGCAAGGCGAAGCTCCTCGCCGGCGTGGGCGGGGAAGCGATGCTCCGGGCGGGGGCGCTCGAGATCCGCACCGCCGCGCGCGAGGTCTACGCCGCCGGCCGCTCCGTGACGCTTACCCGCACCGAGTTCGACATCCTCGCCCTGCTCGCGCGCCACGCCGGCGCCGCGCTCACCCGCGACCAGATCGTCACCGGCGTCTGGGGCTACGACGCGCCCGAGACCGTGGGCGGCGATCGCCTCGTCGACAGCCACATCAAGAACCTGCGCGCCAAGCTCGACGGCCCCTGGATCGTCACCGTGCCGCGCGTCGGCTACAAGCTCGTCGCCCAGTGACGCTCGCCCAGGGGGGCCGCGGCCCGGCCGGCAACCCCGACGGCGATCCACCCACAGCCTCACTCGAGCCGCCGCGCGCGCCGCGTCCGCTGCGCCTGCTGGTGGTCGAAGACTCGCAAGACGACGCGCTCCTCCTCGCCGCCGAGGTCGAATCGGCCGGCTACGCGCTCCACTGGCGCCGCGTCCAGTCGCCCGCCGAGCTGCGCGCCGCCCTGGCGGACGATCGGTGGGACGTCGTCGTCTCGGACGACAACCTGCCCGGCTTCAGCGCCGGCGGCGCGCTCGCCATCCTCAAGGAGACCGGCATCGACCTGCCGTTCATCATCGTCTCCGGCGCCATCAGCGAGGAGCGCGCCGTCGCCGCGATGAAGGCCGGCGCGCATGACTACGTCATGAAGGGCAACCGCCTGCGCCTCCTCCCCGCGATCGAGCGCGAGCTCGAGGAGGCGGCGCAGCGCCGCGCGCGCCGCGACGCCGAGCTCGCGCTCGCCCAGCAGGCGTCCGATTACCTGACCCAGCTCGAGCGGCGCGTCGCCGAGCGCACCGCCGAGCTCGAGCGCGCCCAGCACGCCAAGGAAGAGCTGCTCGCCACCGTCAGCCACGAGTTGCGCACGCCGCTCGCCAGCATGCTCGGCGCCGTCGAGCTGCTCAGCGCCGGCGACCTCTCGGTCGACCAGCGCGCCCAGTTGATGGACGTCACCCTCACCGAAGGCCAGCGCCTGCGCGCCCTGATCGAAAACTTCCTCACCCTCCAGCGCATGGAGCACGGCTGGCACGCCGTCACGCCCCGTCCCACCGACACGCGCGCCCTCCTGCAGCGCGCCGCCGACGCCGCGGCGTCGGTCGCCACCCACCGGGTCGTCGTCGAGGTCGACGAGACCGCGCCCCATGTCCTGGCCGACCTCGAGCAGATCGAGCTCGTGCTCGCCAACCTCATCGGCAACGCGCGCAAGTACGCCCCCGAAGGGAGCGCTATCCACGTCGGCGCCACGCCGGCCGGCGCTGGCCGCACCCCCGCCGTCGAGCTCTGGGTGCGCGACGCTGGCATGGGCATCCCACCGGCCGCGCTGCCCCGCCTGTTCGAGCGCTTCTACCGCGTCGACGCGCCGGCCCACCGCGCCGTGCCCGGCACCGGGCTGGGACTGTCGATCTGCCGCCGGATCGTGCTCGCCCACGGCGGCCGGATCTGGGCCGAAAGCGACGGCCCCGGCCGCGGCAGCACCTTCCGCTTCACGCTCCCCGCCGTCACCGCGGTGGGGGACGTGACCCTGCTGTTCACCGACGTCGAGGGCAGCACCAGGCTGTGGGAGCGGCTGCCCGACTGGATGCGCAACGCCCTCGCGCGCCACGACGCCATCCTGCGGCGCGAGATCCAATCCCACGGCGGGCGCGTGTTCAAGACCGTGGGCGACGCCTTCTGCGCCGCCTTCCGCGATCCCACCGCCGCCGTCGAGGCCGCCCTCGCGGTCCAGCGCGCACTGAAGGCGGAAGTGTGGGGTGCCGAATGGGGGGTGGAGGGCCTCCGCGTTCGCGTCGCCATCCACACCGGCCCCGTCCAGGAGCGCGACGGCGACTACTTCGGCCAGCCGCTCAACCGCGTCGCGCGCCTCCTCTCCGTTGGGCACGGCGGCCAGGTCTTGCTCTCCCAGGCCACCGAAGACCTGGTCCGCGACCGGCTGCCCGAGGGCGTCTCGCTGCGCGACATGGGCGAGCGTCGCCTCAAGGACCTCACCCGTCCCGAGCGCGTCTTCCAGCTGCTCGCCCTCGACCTTCCCTCGTCCTTCCCGCCGCTCAGGTCGCTCGACGCGCGGCGCAACAACCTCCCACCGCAGCTCACCCAGCTGGTGGGGCGCGAGCGCGAGGCCGACGAGCTGCGCCATCGCCTGCTCGATCCCGCCGTCCGCCTCGTCACACTCACCGGCCCCGGGGGCACGGGCAAAACGCGCCTCTCGCTCCAGGTCGCAGCCGACTCGGTCGACGACTTCGACGACGGCACCTTCTTCGTCCCTCTCGCCGAGATCGACGACCCCGGCCTCGTGCCCGACGCGATCGCGGTCGCGCTCGACGTGCGCGAGGAGGCGACACGTCCCGTGCGCGAGACGCTCCTCGACGCGCTGCGCCACCAGCGCACCCTGATCGTCCTCGACAACCTGGAGCAGGTCGTCGACTGCGCGCCCTTCGTGGGTGAGCTGCTGCGCGCCTGCCCCGGCGTCAAGCTGCTCGCCACCAGCCGAATCCCGCTGCGGGTCTACGGCGAGCGCGAGTACCCGCTCGCCCCGCTTCCCGGGGACGACGCCGTACGGCTCTTCGTCGAGCGCGCCCGTGACGCGCGCCCGGACTTCGATCCCACCGGCGCCACAGCCGACGCGGTGGCGCAGCTCTGCGCGCGCGTCGACGGCCTGCCGCTCGCGATCGAGCTCGCCGCCGCGCGCGTGCGCGACATGACCCCCGAAGCCATGCTGGCGCGGATGGATCGGTTACTCCCGCTCTTGAATGAGGGCGCACGCGACCTGCCCGCCCGCCAGCAGACGCTGCGCAACCTGATCCAGTGGAGCTACGACCTGCTCGACGCCGCCGAGAAGACCCTCTTCCGCCGGCTCGGCGTCTTCCGCGGCGCATTTGGCCTCGACGCCGCCGAGACCGTCGCCGCCACGTCGGGTGTCGCCGCCGGCCTCGCCTCGCTCGCCGAGAAGAGTCTCGTCCGCCGCGTCGTGGGGGCCGATCCCGCCGGCGCCGGCGACCAGCGCTTCGAGCTGCTGCAGACCATCCACGCCTTCGCCCTCGAGGAGCTCGAGGCCAGTGGCGAGGCGCCGGCGGTACGCGACCGCCACGTCGGCCACTTCACCGCCTTCGCCGAGGCTGCGCAGCCCCGCCT
>DASTZM010000197.1:0-4155 GCA_035764305.1 Chloroflexota bacterium
GGCACGGGACGAGGAGCGGCGGCGCGCCGCCGCGCAGGTGGAGGCCGCGCAGGCGCAGCTGGGCGCCGCCCGCGCCCGGCTGGCGCAGCTGCTGGCGGGGCCGCGGCGGGGCGACCTCGCCGCGGCCCGGGCGGCGGTGGACCAGGCCGAGACGCGCCTGGCCCAGGTGCGTGAGGGCGTGCCGCGCGCCGAGGACGCCGAGACGGCGCGTCTGGCGCACGAGGCGGCCGACGCGGCCTACCGTGCGGCGCAGACGGCCGCGGACGATGCCGGCGGGGTCTACGGCGCCGCGCTGCGCCAGCGCGACGCGCGCCCGCCGCTGTTCACGGCGGAGCAGGCGCAGCTGGCCGTCGCGCAGGCGCAGCAGGCGCTGCACCAGGCCGAGGCGGCGGTGGAGCAGCGCCGCATCGCGCGTGACCAGGCCGCGGCTGCGCTGCGCAAGGTGGAAGGCGGTGCCACTGCGTGGGACGTGCGCCTGGCCGAGGAGGCCGTGGCGCAGGCCAGGGGTGCGCTCGACCGGCTGACCGAGATCAGCGCCTTCGACGTGCAGGCGGCCGAGGCGCAGGTGGACCAGGCGGAGGCGGGTGTCGCGGCCGCCGAGGCGCAGCTCGCGGCGGCGGCGCGGCCGACGGGGTTCGACCTCGAGGCCGCCGAGCTGGCCGTGGCGCAGGCCGAGGCGCAGCGCGACCGGGTGGTGCGCACATCGCCCTACGACATCGCCGCCGCCGAGGCCGCGCTGGCGCAGGCCGAGGCCGCGCTGTCCCTGCGTCTCCACCCGTGGGGCGAGTACGAGATCGCGGCGCAGCGCCAGGCGGTGGCGCAGGCGGAGGCGCAGGTCCGCGACCTCGCGGCGATGCGCCGTGACCCGATCGCCGCGAGCGCGCAGGTGGAGGCTGCGCGGGCGGCGCTGGCGCAGGCCGAGGCGCGCCTCGCCGCCGCGCGGGCACAGCTCGAGGCGCTCGAGACAGGCCCCACCGCCGAGCAGGTGGACGTGGCGGGGGCGCAGCTCGCGCAGGCGCGGGCCGCCGCGGTGGTGCTCGAGACGCAGCTGGCGCGGACGGCGATCACCGCGCCGGCCGCGGGGGTGCTCACCAAGCGCCTCGCGCGACCCGGCGAGGCGGTGGTGCCCGGCGCGCCGCTGGCGACGCTGGCCGACCTGGACACCTTCACGCTCACGGTGTACGTGCCGGAGAGCGAGGTCGGCCGCGTCCGCGTCAACCAGGCCGTCGAGGTGCGCGTCGACGCCTTCCCCGGGGAGTCCTTTCCGGGTACGGTGACGCTGATCGGCACCAAGGCCGAGTTCACCCCGCGCAACGTGCAGACGCCGCGCGAGCGCAGCAACCTCGTCTTCGCCGTCAAGGTCCGGCTCGACAGCGCGGGCGGTCGCCTCAAGCCGGGCATGCCGGCCGACGCGGCGCTCCGTCTCGGGTAGTGGCGGGGCGCGCCGGGAGTCACGGGAGCGCCGCATGACTCCCACCGGGCCGCGCGGCGGCACGCTGTGGCCGATCGTCCACAAGGAGCTGCTGCAGATCGTGCGCGACCGGCGCACGCTGGGCATGCTGCTCGTGCTGCCGGTGGTGCAGCTGCTGCTGTTTGGCTACGCCGTCAGCACCACCGTCAGCCACATCCCCTCGGTGATCAGCGACCAGACGGCCGATGGCACGGGGCGCGACCTGGAGCGGGCGATCGTCAACTCGACGTTCTTCGACGTGGTGGAGCACGTGCACGACGGGGCCGCGGCGAAGGAGGCGATCGACGCGGGGCGCGCGAAGGCCGCGTTCGTCATCCCGAGCGACTACGCGGCGGCGGTCACGGCCGGGCGCCCCACCCAGGTGCAGGTCCTGATCGACGGCTCGGACCCGAACATCGCGCAGACCGCGCTGTTCGCCGCGGACGCGCTGGGGCGCGTGCAGGCCGGCGCGCTGCAGACGCGCACCCTCCAGCGGGCGGGCCTGGCGCGCACCGCGTCCTCGGCCGCGCCGCCGATCGAGTTCCGGCCGCAGGTGCTCTACAACCCGGGCATGAGCAGCGCCCACTTCATGGTCCCCGGGCTGATCGGCATGATCCTGCAGATGCTGACGCTCACGCTCACCGCTTTCGCCGTGGTGCGCGAGCGCGAGCGGGGCACGCTCGAGCAGCTGATCGTCACCCCCGTGCGCCGGTGGGAGCTGCTGCTGGGCAAGATCCTGCCCTACGCGATCATCGCGTTCTGGAACGTTGCGGTGGCGCTCGTGGTGGGGCGGCTGGTGTTCGGCGTCGCGGTGAGCGGCAGCCTGCTGTTGCTGCTGGTCCTCTCGTTCGTGTTCCTGCTCGGCTCGCTCGGCGTCGGGCTGCTGATCTCGACCGTCTCGCGCACGCAGGCGCAGGCGCTGCAGACGGCGTACTTCATCATGCTCCCCTCGTTCATCCTCTCCGGCTTCTTTTTCCCGCGCGAGGCGATGCCCGCGCCGATGTTCTGGCTGGGGTACGTCATCCCGCTCACGTATTTCCTGCGCATCCTGCGCGGGATCGTGCTCAAGGGCGTGGGAATCGAGCACCTGTGGGTGGAAGTCGTCCCACTGGCGATCCTCTCGCTCGGCGTGTTCGCGCTGAGCGTGAGCCGGTTCCGGAAGACGATCGAGTGACGGCGCCGCTCTCGGGTGTGCCGAATCTGCCGGACCGGCCCGCCGGGTCTGAGGCGCCGGCGGTGGTGGCGGCCGGTCTGCGCAAGCGCTTCGGACCGGTGGATGCGGTGGACGGTCTGGGGCTCGGCGTGCCGCGGGGCGCGGTCTACGGGCTGGTGGGGCCGGACGGCGCCGGGAAGACGACCACGCTGCGCCTGCTGTGCGGCATCGTCGGTGCGGACGCCGGCGAGATGCGGGTCGCCGGCTGCGACGTGCGGCGCGATCCGGAGCGTGTGAAGCGCCGCGTCGGGTACCTCGCCCAGCGCTTCGCCCTGTACGGCGATCTGACGGTGGGCGAGAACATCCGCTTCTTCGCCGACGTGTACGGCGTGCCGCGTGCGGCGCGCGAGGCGCGGACCGCCGAGCTGCTGACTCTCACCCAGTTGGCACCGTTCACCGGACGGCTGGCCGAGTACCTCTCCGGGGGGATGCGCCAGAAGCTGGGCCTGGTCTGCGCCCTGATCCACCGCCCGGAGGTGCTCTTTCTGGACGAGCCGACGAGCGGCGTCGATCCGCCCGCCCGGCGAGACCTGTGGCGGCTGCTGCACCGGCTGAACCGGGAAGGGCTGACGCTGGTGGTGGCCACGCCGTACATGGACGAGGCGGTGCGGTGCCACGTGGTCGGATTCATGCAGCGCGGCCGCCTCCTGGCGGAGGGGCCGCCGGCGGCGCTGGCGGCGCGACTGGGCGCGGGTGGGGACCGGCGCGTTGAGGCGCACCTCGAGGACGCGTTCATCGCGCTCTCCGCGGGCCGGGTGGCCGGCGAGACGCCGGCCACGCCGGGGCGGGGCGGGGAGTAGGCGGGTGCCCGAGCCCGGCCCGGACATCGCGAGTCGCGCGATCGACGCCGTGGGACTGACGCGCCGCTTCGGCGACTTCACCGCGGTGCGCGACGTGACGTTCGACGTGCGGCCGGGAGAGATCTTCGGTCTGCTCGGACCCAACGGCTGCGGCAAGACCACCACTATCCGCATGCTGTGCGGCGTCCTTGCTCCCACCGCCGGCAGCGCGCGCGTACTCGGATTCGACGTGGCGCGCCAGTCCGAGCAGATCAAGCGGCGGATCGGCTACATGTCGCAGCGCGCCGCGCTGTACGACGACCTCACGGTGCGCGAGCACCTGGAGTTCTACGCGCGCGTGTACGGCCTGCACGGGCGCGCCCGCCGCGCCGCGGTCGAGTGGCAGATCGACCGCCTGGGGCTGGGCGCCCGCGCCGGCACGCTGGCGGGGCACCTGCCGGGCGGCCTGCGCCAGCGCCTGGCCTTCGGCTGCGCCGCGGTGCACCGCCCGCCGCTACTGTTTCTGGACGAGCCGACGGCGGGTATGGACCCCGCGGCGCGGCGCGCCTTCTGGGATGACCTCAACGCGTTGGGTGGCGAGGGCGTCTCGGTCCTGATCACGACGCACTTGATGCCGGAGGCCGAGTTCTGCCACCGGCTGGCGATCATGCACCGCGGCGCGGTGGTCGCGGCCGGTTCGCCCGCCGGGCTCA
>DASTZM010000198.1:0-3829 GCA_035764305.1 Chloroflexota bacterium
TTCGTCTGGCAGCGCCCGCAGCAACTCATGTCGCGCTTCGCGCGCGACCGCCGCGTGTACTTCGTCGAGGAGCCGATCCACCCGGAGGGGGCGGGCGACCTGCCCGACGGCGTCGTGATCGACCGGCGGGAGTCAGACCGCGTCGTCGTTTGCCGCCCATCGTTCCGTGACCCCGGCCCGGGCTTCGGGCATCTCTTCGACGCGACGTACACGCGACTGGCCGCGGACCTGGTCGAGTCGGAGGGGCTAACCGACTACACGACCTGGTTCTACACGCCGATGCTGCTGCCGGCGCTCGACCGCGTGTCACCGTCGCTCGTCGTGTACGACGCGATGGACGAGCTGTCGCTGTTCAAGGGGGCGCCGCCGGAGCTGCTGCCCCGAGAGTCCGACCTGCTCAAGCGTGCCGACGTCGTCTTCACGGGCGGAGTCAGCCTCGGCAAGGCGAAGGCCGAAAAGCACGCCAATGTGCATGCGTTCCCGAGCGGCGTCGATGCGGCGCACTACGCCCAGGCGCTCGATGCCTCGACCAAGGTTCCCGATGACCTGGTGGCGGTCCCGGGGCCGCGGATCGGCTTCTTCGGCGTGATCGACGAGCGTACCGACCTCGAGCTGCTGCGCCGCGCCGCGGAGCTGCGCCCGCAGTGGAGCTACGTCATGCTCGGCCCGGTGGTGAAGATCGATCCGGCGGAGCTGCCCCAGCTGCCCAACCTCCATTTCCTCGGGCAGAAGCAGTACCGCGACCTGCCCGGCTACGTGAAGGGGTTCGACGTGTGCATGATGCCGTTCGCGCTCAACGATGCGACGAAGTACATCAGCCCCACCAAGACGCTGGAGTACATGGCGGCGCACAAGCCGATCGTTTCGACTCCCGTCGCGGACGTCGTCGGCTCGTACTCGGAGGCGGTGGCGATCGCGCGCACGCCGGAGGAGTTTGTGGCGGCGATCGAGCGCGCGCTGGCGGAGACGCCCGAGCAGCGCGAGCGGCGGGTCGCTCGCGAGAAGCAGATCCTGGAGAAGAACAGCTGGGACTCGATCGCGGAGCGGATGGACGAGAAGATGGACGAAGCGAGGGCTAGGCGGCGCCGGGCTTGAGCGTGCCGATGTAGGGCAGGTTGCGGTAGCGCTGGTTGAAGTCGAGCCCGTAGCCGACGACGAACTCCTCGGGGATCTCGAAGCCGACGTACTTGAGCGGCTGGTCAATCAGCCGCGTGCGCGGCTTGTTTAGCAGCGTGCACACCGCCAAGGACGCGGGCTCGCGCGTCTTGAGCACGCGCAGCACGTAGCTCAGGGTCAGTCCGGTGTCGATGATGTCCTCGACCAGGAGGACGTCCTTTCCGGCGATGGGGTGGTCGAGGTCCTTGAGCAGGCGCACGACCCCGGAGGAGTCGCGCCCGACGTAGCTGGACACCGCCAGAAAATCGACCGAGACCGGGATGGTGATCGCGCGCAGCAGGTCGGCCATGAACAAGACCGAGCCACGCAGGATGCCGATCAGTACGAGCGGCTTGCCGGCATAGTCGATCGAGATGGCCTGGCCGAGCGCTCGGACGCGGCTGCGTAGCGGCGCTTCGCCGATCAGTGCTGGACCGAGCAGGGGATCGGCGTCCCAATCGCCACTCAGGGAGTCGCTCGCTGGAGGTCCGGTCACGTTGTGCCTGCAGGCTCGAGTGTGCGCAGCCCGAATCTGCGCGCCAGACTGAGGAAGTCCCGCCGGTAGAGCAGCTTGATGTTGATATCGGGGTACAGCTCACGCAAGCGGCGCAGCTTGCGGTTCTTCTTCGTCACCAGGCTCTGACGCAGCGTGGTCAGCTCGATGTAGAGGTCGGCGTCGGGCAGATAGAAGTCCGGAGTAAAGCTCTCGGTCACGCGTCCGGACTCGTCATAACGGAGCGGAAAGGAGCGGGGCTCGTACTGCCAGGGGATCCGATAGAAGTCGAGCAGCGAGGCGAACTCAGATTCGCTCGGATGCGCGAACAGGTGCGCCGGCTCAGTCGCGCTCAACTCGCAGCGCCGCTCTGGTGAAGGTGGCGCCCGACGTCAGCAGGCGGGCGGTGCGCGCCACGGGGCGCACCGCCGCGCGCTCGGTGATCCCGTGCGCCTTGTCCTCGACGAAGAGAATCTTTCGCGCAACCCAGCTGACGGCAGCGACGCCCTTGGGACCGAAGCGTCCAACCGCCCACGCGCCGCCGAAGCCGATCGCGGCGGTGATCAGGGAGCCGACGAGCGAAAAGACCGCCAGGATGATGATCGCCAGGTCGCGCAGCGCGGCCGCGGAGCCGATCGAGGAAGCGATCAGCCACCCGAGAAGGATGGAGAGGACCAGAATGACGAGGACGGGGATGAGGGTCTGGAGCGCGAGCTGCTTCATGCCACCCGGGGCTGCAGGCTCTCCGGCCCCGGCAGCGCAGTCATGGATGCGCTCTTGACCTGGTGGTAGCGGGCGAGGATCTCAGCCTCTGCCCGCAAGCCGGCCTCGCGCGCATCGGCGGACGCGCTGCGGAGATGGCGCCGCAACGCGTCGATCGTGTCGCGCCCGCTCAACGGGGTGAAGAGCAGCGCCAGCGCCGCGCCGGCCGCCGCGCCGGCGATCAGGCCGGCCATGGTCCAGGGATTGCGCGCGACCATCGCTTCCTAACGCCTGCCGCCGCGGCTGATCGTGGTGAGGCTGCGCACCAGCGTCTGGGCGGCGACACCCATCGCCGCGACCTTGGCCAGCGGACCAACCACGACGTCGCCGATCACCGTCGTCGTGCCGCGCAGCGTGTCGCTGGTGCGATTGACCGAGGCGAGGATAGGGTCGACCTCAGCCTTGAGCGACTTGACCAGCGACCACAGGCGCCACCCGAGGATGATGAGGAGCAGGTTTGCCGCCAGTGAGAACAGGGCGACGAAGATGATGACGACGTCGCGCGTCGCGCCGAGCACATCCACTTCATCACTATAATCGCCTATCTGGCATGAAGGCCATCGCCCGGTTTGAGGAGTTCCTCGAAGGGCTGGTGGAGGGCTCCTTCCGGCGTCTGTTCGGCGGCCGACTGGAGCCGGTCGACCTGGCGCGGCGCCTGGGCCGCGTGATGGACGACAACAAGCGCGTCACGTGGGACCGTCCGCTCGTGCCGAACCACTACCAGATCGCACTCTCACAGGCCGACTTCACCGAGGTGCGCGGCTTCGCCGACTCGCTCTCGCGCGAGCTGGAGAAGTTCGCGTCGGAGCGCGCCGCCGAGCGGGGCTACCAGATGCTCGCCCCCGCGGAGGTGAGCCTTTCGGCCGACGCCGGGCTGGCGACGGGAACCTTTCAGGTGCGCGCGACGCTCCTCGACGCCCCGCTACGCGCTGGAGCGGCGGGGTCAGGCGCGGCGGACGGGGACCGCGATCCGGCGCCGGAGGATTTCTCGCAGACGCGCGCCATGCGGCCGCTCGAGATGCCGGTCGGTCCGACGGGATTCGAGACGCTCTACCTCTCGGGTCGGGTCGGCGACCGCGAGATGGCGTGGCCGATCGGCGGCGGGCGAGTGACGATCGGGCGCGGGCTGGACAACGACATCGTGCTGGACGACGCCAGCGTCTCGCGCCACCACGCGGAGCTGACTCGCGAAGGGGGGCGGGCGCAGGTGCGCGATCTGGGCAGCCGCAACGGGACGTGGGTGAACGCCGCCCGCGTCAACGTTGCCAGCGTCAACGCCGGCGACGAGCTGGCCTTCGGCGCCGTACAGCTCGAGGTCACGCGCCACGCGGCGTAGGCGCTGATGTCCGGCATCTCCGCCGCAGACGTCCTCACGCTGCTGGCGCGGGTGGCCTTCGTCGCGCTGCTCTACGTGTTCGT
>DASTZM010000199.1:0-6373 GCA_035764305.1 Chloroflexota bacterium
GAAGGGCAACCCTGACGCGTACGTGCGCATCGTCGAGCGCCGCGCGGACGGCATCGTCGTCCGCGGTGCTAAGGCGCACACGTCGGTCTCGACCAACGCCAACGAGTTGATCGTCCTTCCCACCCGTGCCATGTCGGAAGCCGACGCGGACTACGCGGTGGCGTTCGCGGTGCCGCTCGACGCGCCTGGACTGACGCTCATCGCCAGTCCCCACGGCGCGGCGGAGAGAAACGAGCACGAGCATCCGCTCTCAGGGCGCCACAAGATGATGGAGACGCTCACGATCTTCGATGACGTCTTCGTCCCGACTGAGCGCGTCTTCCTCGCCGGCGAATGGCAGTTCGCCGGCGCGCTGGCGTTGACCTTCGTCGAGTTCCACCGCTTCACCGCGGTCTCCTACAAGCTGCCGCTCGTCGACGCGCTCGTCGGCGCCGCGCTGCTTCTGGCCGAGTTGAACGGCGTCGACCGTGCGGGCCACGTGCGCGACAAGCTTTCCTGGCTGATCGCCTACGCCGAGGGGCTACGCGCGCTTACTCACATGGCGGCCCACCGTTCCGGGCAGCACGACAGCGCCTTGGGCGACCGAATAGCCGTCCCCGATCCCCTCACCGTCAACGTCGCCAAGCTGCACTTCGCCACGAACTACCACGCCGCCGTCGTGCGGTTGCAGGACATCGCCGGGGGCCTCCTCGTGACTGCACCTGGGGCCGAGGACCTCGCGTCGGCTGAGCTGGGGGACCAGGTGCGGCGCTACCTCGCGGGACGGGTCGGGACAGACACAGAAGCGCGACTGCGCGCGCTCAACCTGGCGTCCGACCTCACGGCGTCGGACTACGGCGGCTATCAGGAGGTGCTCGCCGTGCACGCCGAGGGCTCGATCGAGGCCGAGAAGCTGACCATCCTGCGCAACTACGACCACGCCGCCACCAAGGCGTACGCCCGGAGGCTGGCCGATACCGGGCGAGGCTGATACCGGAGACCATGGACACCCACGCGCTGATCACGACGTACCTGGACGAGCTGCACGCCGCGATGCAGCACACCCTCTCGCAGCCCCTCGATCGCGCGGTCGATCTCCTGCGCGACGCGCGCACGCGCGGCGCCACGATCTTCTTCTGCGGCAACGGTGGGAGCGCATCGACCGCATCGCACTTCGCGTGTGACCTGGGCAAGAACACCGTCCACCCGACGAAGGGGCGGTTCCGCACCGTCGCGCTCGTCGACAACCTCGCCGCCGTCACGGCGTGGGGCAACGACAATGGCTACGACCAGATCTTCATCGAGCAGGCGCGCAACCTGATGCGCCCGGGTGACGTGATGGTGGCCATATCGGGCAGCGGCAACTCGCCCAACGTCCTGCACGCGGTCGACTATGCGCGCACCCTCGGCTGCGCCGTGATCGGGTTGATCGGCTTCGCCGGCGGCAAGCTCAAGGACAGGTCCGACGTCGCGCTCGTCGTGCCGGGCCGGACGATCGAGCAGGCCGAGGACGGCCATCTGATCCTCAACCACGCCATCTGCACTGCTATCCGCGCGCTCGATTCGCCGGGGTAGCCGGATCACTTTCTCCGCGCCGCGCGCGTATTCGGTTACGTGCACGTGGGTATCATGTGCCTCCGTTGAGAGTCCCGCCGTTGCTGACGCGCCTGGCGCGCAGCACGCGCCATATGGCCGGCCGCCGGCGGTCCTCCGGCGCGTGGGCCGCCGTCGCCGCCCCTGCGCCTGAGACGGAGGTCGAAGCTCCCGTCCCGTTGGAGACGTACGCGGAGACGTGCGCTGCCGCGCGGGATCACCTACACGCCGGACACGTGGGTGAAGCCGTCGCCGCGGCGCGCCGCGCGCTCGAGGCACTTCCCCGCGGACTCGACTCGCAGCGCCTCCTGGGGCTGGCGCTGCTGGAGGCTGGTGATGCGCGCCCTGCAGCCAACGCCTTCGCCGCCGCGCTTGGAGCGGATCCTCTGGACCTTGTTGCACAGGTAGGACTCGCCGAAGCGGTCGAACGCCTGGAAGGCCCCGGCGCGGCCGAAGCCGCGTGGCGCCGCGCGTGGGAGCTCGAGCCCGGAGTCGCCTCGGTCGGGGACCGGCTGCAGGCGGCGCGCCGCGCGGCCGGGGTGCTGGACGTCAAGCCCGGCCCGCCACCGCTCTCCCGCGCTGCGCTGACGCGCATCCATCTGCGCGGGCGACTCTTCGAGCACGCCGCCGTGGAGGCCCGCGCCGTGTTGGCGAAAGAGCCCGATCGCGTCGACGCACGCCTCTCGCTCGCCGAGGCCTACTGGCGCGCCGGCGACACCCAGGCGGCGGGCGCCGTGGCGGCCGAGATCGTCGAGCGCCAGCCCGAGTGCGTCGCCGCCACTCTGCTCCTCGCCGCGCAGTGGCAGGCCGAGGGGCGCGACGCGGCCGAGCTGCTGTCGCGCGTCCGGTCGATCGATCCCGATGGGAGCGTCGCCCAGCGCCTCTTTGACGATCGCGAAGTGCCATCCCTCGCCGTGAGTGCCCCGCTTGCGGCGGCGCTCGTAGCGCCGGCTGCGTCGTCCATCGTCGCACCGGTCGAAGCGCCCGTCCAGCCGGACCTGGAGCCGGCGCCCGAGGAGCCGGTCACACCGCCCGCCGATCTGCCCGCCGAGGCGCCACTGCTTGCGGAGACGCAGCCTATGGCCGTCGTCGAGCCGCCGCCACGCGAAGTCATGGTCGAAACGCCTGTCGCCGAACCCGCGCCGGTCGAGCCGGTCGAGACCCGCCAGCCTGTTCAAGCGGACGAGCTCATCACCCTGGCCCCACCACGCGCGACGGAAGCGCCCGAGCCGTCCGAGGCGCTAGCTCTGTCCACTGCGCCCGAACCTCTGGACGCACCGCCGCTCCTCGAACCCACAGCACCGCCGGCGCAGTTGGCTGCGCCCGCTGCCCCGCCAACCGCGGCCACTGGCAGTCGCGCCGCTGGCGACGACGCCATGCGCGCCGGGCGCTACCTCGACGCGGCGCGGGCATACGGTGCCTGGCTACGCGGGCTGCGCGGCAGCGCTTCAGAGAACCCGGTCTAGCCGCCCCAGGGACTCCCACCAGGTACGAAGACGTCAGATGGAAGACCAGTCGCTCAACTCACTGCGCCGCCTCGCCGGCGTCACCCACGCCTTCATGGTGGACCGCACCAGGCCACCCGAGGGGGAGGAAAGCGCCGCTACTGCCCAGGCGGCCCTGCTCGGCGCCGTCGTCGCGGCGCTGACCCAGGCTGCCGTCGATCTGGAGCTGGGTCAGCTGGGCGAGACCATCATCGAGGCCGAGCGCGGGTCGGTCGTCGCCGGCGCGCTGCCCAACGGGCGCGCCGCCGTCGTCCTGGCAGACTCCAAGGCCAACCTCGGCATGATCCGCATGGAGCTGCGAAAGCTGCGGCGCCAGAGCTGAGCCAGCGCCCAGGCCAGACCTAAGGAGACAACTCGGAACCCATGCCCACCGAAGTCGAGCGCACCCTCATCATCGTCAAGCCCGACGGCGTGCAGCGCGCCCTCACGGGCGAGATCCTCGGCCGCTTCGAGAAGCGCGGCCTCAAGCTCGTCGGCCTCAAGATGATCCACATCGACCGTCCCCTGGCCGAGCGCCACTATGCGGTGCATCGGGAGAAGCCGTTCTTCGGCGAGCTCATCTCCTACATCACCCTCAGCCCGGTCGTGGTCGCCGTGTTGGAAGGGCCCCGCGCCATCGAGATCGTGCGCGCCATGATCGGCAAGACCCGCCCGCACGAGGCGGCATCGGGCACGATCCGCGGCGACTTCGCCGTCGAGGGGCTGCGCAATCTGGTGCACGCGTCGGATGCCCCCGACACGGCGAAGAACGAGATCGATCTCTACTTCAAGGGCGGAGAGGTGCTCGACTATCAGCGCGAGCTGGACCGCTGGATCCGCGACTAGAGGAGTGGTCAGCCGGGCGATACAGCCCGACGAGGCGCTGACCTGGGGCTGTGAGCTAAGCCCCTGAGCTAGGCGCGGGGCGCGGGCTCAGCCGGGCGCGACGGGGCCGGTGGCGCCACGGGCGTGCCGCCCGCGTTCGTCCCCGTGCCGTTCATCGGCGCAGACGCCGCGGGTGCCGCCGGGCCAGTGGTCATTGCGCTGCGGTTGGCCGCCGCTGCCTCCGCGGCCGCCTCTTCCTCCGTCTGGGCCTTCTTGAACTCCTTCACGCCGCGGCCGAAGTCCCGCATCACGTTGGGGAGCTTGCCCGCACCGAACACGATTAGAACGATCACCAGGATGATGATCAGCTCAGGCCCGCCGAGGTTAAAGGGCATCGTCTAACGCCTCCAGATACGCTCGGGACAATCATAGCGCATCCCTCCAGGGGGACTAGCCCTGATGCCCCTCTCATCCCGGCCTTGACTTCGTTCATCTCGTCAACCCCCCTGTTGACAAGGAAGCCCTGGCGCACTTAACATACGTTCGCAGGACCTTGAATTCCTTGAACGTGAGCTCAACCGGAGGGTGTGGATGCCTGAAGTGACGGGGCGCTGCCCCATGTGCGACGCGGAGCTGGTGGTCACCCACCTCCGCTGCCAGTCCTGCGGGACGGGATTGGAGGGCGTGTTTCACCTCAACAAGTTCGACCGCCTCAGCCGCGAGCAGCTGCGCTTCGTCGACGTCTTCATCAAGAACCGCGGCGTGATCCGCGACGTCGAGAAAGAGCTGGAGATCTCCTATCCCACGGTCCGCAACCGGCTCGACGAAGTGATTCGCGCGCTCGGCTACGACGCCCGCGGCGAGACGGTCGAGGAGACCGCCACGCCCACGCCCGACCCGAGCAAGCGCCGCGCCATTCTCGACAAGCTCCAGGCCGGCGAGATCACCGCCGAAGAGGCCGTGGCGCAGCTGCGCGGCGCGGGCTTCGCGACCGACTCCTAGTCCTCGCCGCAGTCACGGAGCAACAGGACGTGGACGAGGAGCGCTTGCAGATCCTGCGCTTGGTCGAAAGCGGTCGAATCACGCCCGATCAGGCTGCCGAGCTTCTCCGCGCCCTCGGTTCCGGAGCGCGTGAGGACCGCCGCCGCTCCCGCGACGACGCGCCCGCACCGCGCGGCGGCGAGTCTGGCTTTTTCCTGGCGGCCGACAGTGCGACCGAGAGACCCCGCTGGCTGCGCATCCGCGTCACCGACCCGGACGGCAGGCGGACCGCCGACTTCCAAGTCCCGCTCAGCGTTGTGGGCGTTGCGCTCCGCGTCGGCGCCCGCTGGATCCCACAGCTGCGCGCGCTCGACCCCGGGTGGGTCATGGAGACGCTCCGCCAGCGCAGCGGGCGCCCGGTCTTCACGTTCAAAGACGCCTCCGAAGGCGATCGCATCGTCATCTCCGTCGAGTAGACGGACACCGTAATCACACCGTAAGCGACACCACAGAAGAGAGAAAGCAGCCATGACGGAACTAGTGTTCACCGCCGGCGAGCGCGCCACGCTCGACCTGCGCGACAGCAGCGGCCAGGTCACCATCAAAGACTGGGACGGCGCCACTATTAAGGTCGAGGCCCCCGCCACCCCCTACGTTCTGCGCGAGCAGGACACCTTCCGACTCCAGCTGCCCGAGGGAGGCACCGTTTCGCTCCCCATCGGGCTCCCCGCGGAAGTGGTCGCCGCGGACAGCGTCCGCGTGCGCGTCATGCGCGCGGGCGGCGAAACCGACGTCCGCGCGGCCCCCACCGCCGGAGCGGCGGGCGGATCCAGCTCGTCCTCCGCTGGAGCGACGCCGCGCGACTTCGCCGAGTTCGCCGACGTCATGGCCGATTACGGGAAGCGCATCGTCAAGGACATCGCCAAATCGGTGCGCTCGTCCGGCGTCTCGGAGGACGTGGCACGGAAGCTCGAGGAGGCCGCCGAGCGCATCGATGAGAAGGCGCGCCAGGCGGCGGAGCGGCTCCAGCGGGAGGTCGAGCGCACCGTCGCCTCGGTCGAGCGCCACGAGGCGCACGGGCGGCGCGCCGAGGAACACGCCCGGCGTGTGGCCGAGCGCGTCGCCGAGCGGGTGCAGCGCCATGCCGAGCGCCACGCACATCGCGCCGAACGCCACGCGGACCGCAGCGCGCGGCGCGGACGCTGGTGGTTCACCGAGCGGTGGGATGAGGCGGGGCAGCCGCCCCGCGAGTCAGCCGAGCGGCGCCGCGAGTCGTCTCAGGCCGAGCGCCTCGCCATTATGGAGATGCTCCGCGACGGCAAGATCGACGCCGACCAGGCCGCCAAGCTGCTCGACGCGCTCGGCGCCTGATCGGCGCCGCAAGACGCGCCGCCGCACCGGTCGCTACGCCTCCGGCCAGCCCTCCGCGCCGATCAGCGGCACGAACACGCAGGCTCCGTCGGAGTGCTCCAGCCACTCGCTGCCGTGGCGCTCCACCACGAGCAGCCGCT
>DASTZM010000200.1:0-9377 GCA_035764305.1 Chloroflexota bacterium
GCCCCAGGCCTCCCCACCACCATGCGCGCGCTCGTGAAGCACCACGCCGGCCGCGGCTTCCGCCTGGAGAACGTCTCCGTGCCCGAGATTGGCCCCAAGGACGTGCTCATCAAGGTGCGCAAGGCCGCCATCTGCGGCACCGACGTCCACATCTACGAGTGGGACGCCTGGGCCGCCGGGCGCGTCCACCCCGGCACCGTCATCGGCCACGAGTTCATGGGTGAGGTCGCCGCCATCGGCGACGCCGTCGACGCGCTCGCCGTCGGCGACCGCGTTTCCGGCGAGGGCCACATCGGCTGCGGTCACTGCTACGCCTGCCGCACCGGCCAGGGCCACATCTGCGACCGCGTCGACATCATCGGCATCGACGTCGGCGGCTGCTTCGCCGACTACGTCCGCCTCCCCGACGCCAACGTCTGGAAGCTCCACCCCAGCATCTCGGACGACCTCGGCGCCATCCACGACCCGCTCGGAAACGCCATGCACACCGTCATGGTCGATGATGTCTCCGGCCAGAGTGTGCTCGTGGTTGGCGCCGGCCCGGTGGGACTCATGATCACCAACATCGCCCGCGCCGCCGGTGCGATTGACATCGTCACGCTCGACGTCAACCCCAAGCGCCTCAAGATGGCCACCACCATGGGCGCCGACGCCGTCTTCGACCCCCGCGACCCCGACGTCGAGCGCAAGCTGCTCGACCGCACGCGCGGCGGGCGCGGCTACGACGTTATGCTCGAGGCGTCGGGCAGCCCCGCCGGCATCGCGCTTGGCATCAAGCTCGTCCGCTCGGGCGGGTGGGCCGCCCTGCTCGGCCTCCCCTCCAAAGACGTCACCTTCAACCTGGCGCGCGACGTCATCTTCAAGGGCATCACGCTCCACGGCGTCAACGGCCGACGCATGTTCGAGACCTGGTACCAGGTCGAGTCCTTCCTCACCCACGACCGCATCGACCCCACCCCCGTCATCACCCACACCATGCCCCTCGAAGCCTTCGACCAAGCCTTCGACCTCCTCCACCAAGGCAACGCCATCAAAGTCATCTTCAATGTCAATGCGTAGGCGGGTCCAGGGCGGAGCCCTGGTGTGCGCGAGCGAAGCTCGCAAGAACCAGCTAGGGGTCCAGGGGAGCGCAGCGTCCCCGGCGGGTGCGGGCGGAGCCCGCTAGCAACACATGACTACACCTAACCGCCTCTCAAGATTCGCCGCCGAACTAGACTACCTCCGCCAAGCCGGCACCTACAAACACCTCAAACACCTCACCACTCCCACCTCCCCCATCGTCAACCTCGAAGACAAACAAAACATCCTCCTCCTCTGCGCCAACAACTACCTCGGCCTCGCCAACCACCCCGACGTCATCGCCGCCGGCAAGCGCGGCCTCGACCAATACGGCGCCGGCACCGCCAGCGTCCGCTTCATCTGCGGCACCTTCACCATCCACAAAGACCTGGAGCGCCGCCTCGCCGCCTTCTTCCGCACCGAAGCCGCCCTCACCTACGTCTCCGCCTGGAACGCCAACGAAGGAGTCATCCCCACGCTCCTCGGCGAAGGCGACGCCGTCATCTCCGACGCCCTCAACCACGCCAGCATCATCGACGCCATCCGCCTCACCCGCGGCGTCGCCCGCGGCATCTACAAGCACGCCGACGCCGACGACCTCCGCGCCAGGCTCGAAGAGCACAAAGCCGCCCGCACGAAGCTCATCGTCACCGACGGCGTCTTCTCCATGGAGGGCGACCTCGCGCCCCTCCCCGCCATCTGCCAGCTCGCAGACGAGTACGGCGCCCTCGTCATGGTCGACGACTCCCACGGCACCGGCGTCCTCGGCGACACCGGTCGCGGCACCGCCGAGCACTTCGGCCTCCTCGACCGCATCGACATAACCACCTCCACCCTCGGCAAGGCCCTCGGCGGCGCGGCCGGCGGCTTCGTCTGCGCCTCCCACACGATCGTCGACTACCTCGTCCAGCGCTCGCGCCCCCAGCTCTTCTCCAACGCCCTCCCTCCCACCGTCGCCGCCAGCGCCCTCGCCGCGCTCGACGTGCTCGAGCGCGAGCCCGACCGAGTCCGCCGCCTGCGCGAGAACGCCGCCTGGTTCCGTGCGCAGCTGAAGCAGCTCGGCTACAAGCCACTCGAGAGCGAGTCCGCCATCATCCCCATCATCGTCGGCGATACCGCCGTCGCCATCCGCCTCTCAAAGCAGCTCTACGACGACCACGGCGTCTTCGTGATCGGCTTCGGCTACCCCGTCGTCCCCGAAGGCACCGCCCGCCTCCGCGTCCAGCTCAGCGCCGCCCACACGCGCGAGCATCTCCAGCGCGCGCTGGACGCCTTCAGCGCGCTGCGCGCAGCCCTACCCACATAGCGCAGCGCCACTCGTCTCCCTTCTCCAATACCACCAGCCCGTTCCGCTCCACGCGCCGCGCCGCCAGGTTGAACACGTTGGACGGGCAGATCCACGGCTCGAGGCACACCTCGTCCCTCCCCGGCGGCGACCAAACCACCACGCTCGGGAAGTTCGCCGTCGCCCTCAGTACCGTCTCCAGCCCGTTCGCCGGATCCCGGATGAACGCCTCCACCTTCCCGTCCGTTAGCGACAGCTCGGTGTACATCCCGTGGAACTTCCCTGACTCGAACCGCTGAGGCGTCCGCAGATCTAGCTCCGGCGGCACGTCGAGCCGCTCCCCACCCCTCCGCCACCGCGCCGCCGCCGGCACGTGCAGCAGACACTCCCCCGGTGACCCCGCTGGACCCAGCGGCAGCTTGAAGAACGGGTGTGCCCCGAACCCAAACGGAAGCCGCCCATCGCCCACGTTCCGCACCAGGAATTCCAGCCGCAGCCCCTCCGCGCTCAGCGCGTACGCCGCCTCCACCCGGTAAGGAAACGGGAACCCCTCGTGCACGTCCGGATGTCCGCGCGAATCGAGCGCACAGCGCACTGCCGTCTGCGTGTCATCCGCCACCGTCTCTTCCACCACCCACGGCAGGTCCATTACGAACCCGTGGTAGTCGCGCCGCGAGCCCGGCGTAACCCAGTCCTTCCCCTCGGGCAGCACCGGCTGGTCCGGCCTTCCCAGCCGGTACTGACACCCGTCGAACTCATACTCCCCACCCGGCATCGACCCGGGGAACGGGAACAGCAGCGGTATCCCCCACCACGACGGCCGGCGCTGGATCTCCGCCAGCGACGGCGGCGCCTGAATCACCCTCACCAGGCGTTCCGGGCTGCCCGCCTCGTCCGGCCGGGGCAGCGTCAGCGAGAAGCAATTGTTCCCGCACCCCGGCCAGAGTTGCGCCTCGCCGCCCGTCTTGCCGTCCTGGAGGACGACGAGCTCCTCGCCGTCCCGCTCCCCGGCCGAGACCGCGAAGCGCGCCACCCCGGCCGGCCCCTACTTCTCGCCGAACTGCGTCAGCAGCCCCTGCGTGTTAGACGGGTCGATGTTCACGATTCGCCAGCCCGGCGGCGCGTCGATCGGCCCGTTCGGCGTCGACGCCGCCAGCTTCAGCCCGCACCCCTGGATGTCCCCCACCGCCTCCGCCAGCGGCTTCGGCGTCGCGTACGCCACGTGGTGCAGCGCCCCGTTGGGATTTGCCTTCAGGAAGTCGGCGAACGGTCCGCTGTCGGTCGTCGGCTTCATCAGCTCCACCCCCTGCCCCGCCTCATTCAGCCGGAAGGCGATGATCTCCAGGCCCATCTGAGGCGCCTGCACGCGCAGCCCGCGCTTCAGTCCCAACGTGCCCTCGAACAGCGTCGCCGCCTTCTCTAGGTCGGGAACGACGTAGCCGACGTGGTGCAGTCCAGTAATCATGCTGCGCAGATGGTAGCTGCGCCGCGTCACACCGCCCCCCCGCTCAGGTAGCTCCCAGCGCTTCCTGCACCGCGGCCAGCACCTCCCCGTACGGCGCGCGCTCCAGCGACCCCCACGCCGGGTGGCGCCGGTACCGCCGCGACCGCGGCGTGAGCACCTGGCACAGCGCCCGCGCCACTCCCACAGCGTCCGGCTCGCCCGCCTGGTTCCCCTGGCCCCTCATCGCCGCCATCTCGCGCGCCACCGCCGGATCGAAGTCCGATCGCCAGCTCGGCACCGCCAGCTCACCTTGCAGCACTGGGGAGGCGCCGGAGCACAGGTCGCACACGCCGCATGGTGTGAGGTCCTCCTCTCCCAGATACGCCAGCGCGTGAGCCTGCCGGCACGTGCGCTCCAGCACGTAGTCCCGCACCGCCCCCAGCCGCCGCCGCTCCGCCTCGGTCCCCTCCTCCACCGACGCCACCAGCGCCGGCAGGTCCGCCGCCGGATCGGGACGGCGCAGCACGCGGTAGCGTTGCAGCGCCCCCGACGCGCGCACCTCCAGCAGCCCTTCTTCCTCAACCCGGCGCAGCACGCGCCGCAGCGTCGGATACGGCAGCCCCGTCGTCTCCACCGCGTCCGACACGCTGATCGTCAGCCACGTCCGGCCGCGCTTTCCCGCGTTCACCAGCGCCAGCCACGCCTGCCCATCCTCCTCGCCCAGTTGCGCCGCCGCGCGCTCCGGACCGATCGCCAGCGCCACCTGGTACTCGTCGAACGCCGGCGTCAGCGCCGCCGCCACCCCCCGCCGCTCCAGCCGTGCGAAGAGCGTGCGCACCGCTACTGGGTCGACGTCGTGCGCGTCCCCCACCCGCTGCGGGCTGAACGCGATCGTGTCGTTCGCCTCTCGGTTGGACGGCGCGAACGCCGCGTTCAGCACGTCGCGCACTTGCTGTCCGCTCGGCACCTTCGCCTCGACGAAGTTCGCCAGCGCCGCCTGGTCCGCCTCGTCATACAGCAGCACCCCCGTCGCCGGCAGCCCGTCCCGTCCCGCGCGCCCCACCTCCTGCACGTAGCCTTCCAATGATCGCGGCGCGTGCGCGTGCACGATCCGCCGCACGTTCGGCTTGTCCACCCCCATCCCAAACGCCACCGTCGCCACGATGCACGCCAGGTCATCCTCCAGGAAGCGGTCCTGCACCTCGCTCCGCTTCTCCGCGTCGAGCCCCGCGTGGTACGCGTCCGCGCGCACGCCCGCAGCCGTCAGCCGCGCCGCCAGCCCTTCGGTGTCCGCCTGGCGCAGCGCGTAGACGATCGTCGGCGCCGCCGGCTCGCGCGCCACCAGCTCGATCACCCGCGCCGTGCGCTCTCTGTCCGGCACCACTTCCACCGACAGCGCCAGGTTGGGGCGCCGCGCGCCGGTGTTGATCACCCCCTCTCGTGGGATGCGTAGGTCCGAGCAGATGTCGCGCTGCACCGCCGGCGGCGCCGTCGCCGTCAGCCCCAGAACCGGCGGCTCACCCAGTTGGTCGATCAGGATCGGCAGGCGCAGGTAGTCCGGCCGGAAGTCGTGCCCCCACGCGCTGATGCAGTGCGCCTCGTCCACCGCCACCGCGCCGATCGCCGCGCGCCCCAGTGCGAACCGAAATCGCTCGTTCGCCAGCCGCTCCGGCGCGACGTACAAGAGCTCCAGCTCCCCCGCCGCCAGGCGCCGCAGCACGTCGTCCGACTCGGCGCGCTCGAGCGTCGAGTCGAGCCGCTCCGCCCGCATCACTTGCTTCAGCTTCTGCACCTGGTCCCGCATCAGCGACACCAGCGGCGAGACGACCAGCACCGTCTTACCGCTTGCCCCCAACAGCGCCGCCGCCGCCTGGAACGCCAGGCTCTTCCCCGACCCCGTCGGCATCACGCCGAGCGAGTTCTGCCCTTCCAGCGTCCGCCGGATCAGCGCCAGCTGCGCCGGCCGTGGATCCAGTCCGAACTTCCTTCGCACCTGCTCCGCGATCGCCGCCTCATACGCCGCGGCGTGCTCGTCCGGCGACAGCGGCTCTGCCAGTCTCGGCACGTCAGCCCCCGTCGTCCAGCTCGATGCCGAACGACTCCCTTAGCACTCTGGGCAGCTCCTCCTCCTCCAGCACCCGCTCCACACGCGCCCCCTCGCGCGTCACGATCAGCCGGTCGTGGTTCAGGCTCACCCTCCCTTCCTGCGTCGCGATGCTCGCCACACGCCGCCCCCACCAGTTCTCCTCCCCCTGCTGCTCCGCGCTCCGCCCGTCGAAGTCGGTCAGCGGTCGTGGCGCCATCGCCATCGAGTACATGTTCAGCCACTCCCCGCCCCCCGCCGGCCGCCACGCCACCATCCGCCGCCCCCCGTCCTCCGGATCGGGACCCACGCGGTACCAGTCGCCCGCGCTCGGCTGTGGCTCTTCCGTGTCCAGCCGCAGCGGGTCGAGCGGCCCGCGCGCCCCAAACCCCACGTCCGCGATCCACCGCTCTGCCAGATGCACCACCAGCACCAGGTGGCTGAAGTCGGGCGACACACCGCCGTACGTCTGCCAGACCTTGGCGTTGTGGTAGGTCAGGCGGAAGCCGATCTGCTCCAGCACGTACGCGAACAGCCGGTTCAGCTCGTGACACCACCCTCCCCGCCGCCGCCCCACGATCTTCTGAAACAGCGCCTCCGGCGTGTGCATCAGCGGCCGTCGCAGCGTGATGTCCAGGTTCTCGTACGGCACCGTCAGCCGGTGCCGCTGGTGGAGCTTTGTTAGGGTCTCGACCGTCGGATCGAGCGGCCCGTCGTACCCGATGCGCTCGCAGTACGCGCGCAGATCGACCCGCTCTGACACCGCCCAAGTATGCCCGCGAGCTACCCGGTCCTCCACGTGCGCCGCGACCGTACCGGCGCCCTCGCCTTCCGCCATCCGTGGGTCTTCTCCGGCGCCCTTGAGGAGCCGCCCGACCGCAGCCTCCACGGACGCCTCGTGAACGTCGTCGCCCCCGACTCCCCCGATGGCGCCGTCCTGGGCACCGGCACCTATTCCGCCTCGTCCTCCATCGCCGTCCGCCTCCTCGCCTTCGGTGAAGCGACGATCGACCGCGGCTGGCTCGCCACCCGCATCTCCGAGGCCGACGCGCGGCGCCGCCTGCTCGGCCTTGGCCCGGATGGCGACACCACCGGCTACCGACTCGTATTCGCCGAGTCCGACGGCCTGCCCGGTCTCGTCGTCGACCGCTACGGCGACACGCTCGTCTTCCAGCTCTCCACCGCCGGCATGGACCGGTTGCGCGAAGACGTGCTCGCCGCGCTCGAAGATGGCTTCGCCCCACGCGTCGTCGTCGAGCGCAGCGACCTACCTGTGCGCCGCGAGGAGCGTCTCGACGAGGTCGTCGCCGTCCGCGCCGGAGAGTCCCCCGAGCGCGCTCCCTTCCACGAGCACGGCGTCCAGCTCCTCGCCGATCCGCTCCACGGTCAGAAGACCGGCTTCTTCCTCGACCAGCGCGACCTGCGCGCTCTCGTGCGCCGCCTCGCCTCCCGGCCTCCCATCGCCGGCGGCGCCGTCCTCAACCTCTTCAGCTACTCCGGTGCCACCGGCCTGATGGCCATGCTCGGTGGCGCGGCGACTGTGCACAACGTGGATGGCTCGGACGCCGCCCTCGCCCACGCGCGCGAGCACGCCTCACTGCACAGCCTGCCCGAAGATCGCTTCACCACCGAGCGCGCTGACATCTTCCAGTGGCTCAGCGCCCGCACCGAGCCTGCCTACGACGCGGTCCTGCTCGACCCGCCCGCGCTGATCAAGTCCCAGCGCGACGTCGAGCAGGGCCGGCGCGCCTACCACTTCCTCAACCGCGCCGCCATCCGCCTCGTCAAGGACGGCGGCCTCCTCGTCACCTCGAGCTGCTCGCACTACTTCGCCGAGGACGACCTCGCCTTCGAGCTCCGCCGCGCCGGCGCCGCTCTGGGTGTCACCCTCGACGCCGTCGCCTCGGTCCGTCAGGCCGCCGACCACCCCACCTCTATCTACTTCCCCGAAGCCGCCTATCTGAAGAGCCTCGTCCTCCAGGTCCGGCGCTAGCCCTGCGCCAGTGTCTCCTCCAGTGCCTCCAGCTCCAGGTTGAGCCGCGCGATCTCGCTCCGGTCCGCCGCGCGCAGCCTGCGCAGCGCCTCCACCTCCCGGCGCAGCGCCTCGATCTCCCGCCGCGCCCTCGCCGACGCGTTGCGCGAATCCTTCGCCCGCCGGTGAACCGCCGCGTGCGTCCGCGTGTCGAGGACCATACGAAAGAAGGGGGGACGGCGAAGCTGTGGTTATGTATACCTCCGCGCGTGCCCGGGCGCGAATCGCTGACCCTCGCCCCCCTCGGCGACGCCGAGTACGCCGACTTCGCCGAGCGTCAGGTCGTCGAGTACGCCCGCCAGCTCGTCAACGCCGGCGAGTGGACCCCCGACGAAGCCCCCGCCAGGTCCCGCGAGGCCGAGCGCGACCTCCTCGAAGACGCCCTCCGCGCCCACGGCCACGTCTTCCTGAAAGGCAGCGACCCATCCCGCCGCCTGATCGGCTGGCTCTGGATCGCCCCTGCCCCTTCCTTTCTGGGCGACAACCGCGACCGCATCCGCTGGCTCTCCCAGATCACCGTCGACGAGCCCCTCCGCGGCCAGGGCTACGGCCGCGCCCTCCTGGAAGCCCTCCACACCCACCTTGCTGCCCAGGGCATCCGGGAGCTCTGGCTCCGCGTCTTCAACTGGAACACCCCCGCCCGTCGCCTCTACGCCTCCGCCGGCTACGAGCTCGTCCGCCAATTCCCCACCGACGCCCACATGCGCAAGCGCCTGTGAAGATCCGCCCCTTCGACAAATCCGACGCCGACTACGCTCGCTACGTCGAGATCGCCAACGCCAACTACCCGGACCATCCCTACAGCGTCGACGAAACCCGCCACGAGGACGAGACCTGGAACTACGCCCGCTACGACGCCGCCCGCTGGATGGCCGAGCTCGAAAACGACGGCAGCAACACCACCATCGGCTACGGCGAGCTCCGCCACCGCACCGGCGAGTTTCATCCCCAGAAGTTCTGGATCGACGTCTACGTCCATCCAGACTTCCAGCGCCGCGGCTACGGCGACGCCATCTACTGCTTCGTCGTCGACCAGCTCAACCAGCGGAACGCCAAAGAAGCCCAGACCGCCACCGACGAGCCCCGCACCGAAGTCGTCGGCTTCCTCCAGCGTCGGGGCTTCAAGGAGCTGCGCCGCGTCTGGGAATCCCGCCTGGACGTCTCCTCTTTCGACGATTCAGCCTTCTCCCAGGCCGAGGCGCGCGCCAGCCAGCAGGGCATCACCTTCACCACCCTCGCGCACGAGCTCGCCCGCGACCCCGAAGGCGCCAAGCGCCGCGCCCACACACTGCACGAGGCGATCAACGCCGACGTCCCCCGCAGCGGAACCTACACCGCCCGCGACTACGAGGACTGGATCACCATGCTCGATGCCCCCGACGTTCTCCCCAACGGCTACCTCATCGCCAGGCACGGCGATGAGTGGGTCGCCGAGAGCTGCCTCTGGCGCAACACCACCTTCCCGCACGTCCTC
>DASTZM010000201.1:0-18741 GCA_035764305.1 Chloroflexota bacterium
CCCCTCGGCATCCAGTCCCGCCTCAACACCGAGCGCTTCCCGTGGGAGGCCGACGCCGGCGCGGCCGGCGCCGCGCCACCCGCCTCTAGCTTCGACCCCAACGCCGTCACGCTGCGCCTGGAGCGCGCCTACGGCGGCCTCAACGGCGCGCTCGGTCTCGTGCACGCGGGCGACGGCACCGGCCGGCTCTTCGTCGTCGAGAAGCGCGGCACGATCCGCGTGATCCGCGGCGGCCAGGTGGTGACCGGCTCGTTCTTCCTGGACATCCGCGACCGAGTCCTCTCGAGCGGCTCAGAGCAGGGGCTGCTCGGGCTGGCCTTCCACCCGCGCTACCGCGAGAACGGTCTGTTCTACGTCAACTACACCAACCGCTCGGGGGACACCGAGATCGTCCGCTTCCGCGCGACGCCCGGATCGGACACCGCCGACGCCGCCAGCGCGCAGCAGATCCTCTTCTACGACCAGCCCGCCGCGAACCACAACGGCGGCCACCTGCTCTTCGGACCGGATGGCTTCCTCTACATCGGCACCGGCGACGGCGGCGGTGCGGGCGACCAGTTCAACAACGCCCAGAACCCGGGGACGCTGCTGGGGAAGATGCTGCGTATCGACGTCGACCGCACCGAGGGCGGACGTGCCTACGCCATCCCACCGGGCAACCCGTTCGTCGGCCAGGCGGGCTGGCGGCCCGAGGTGTGGGCGTACGGCCTGCGCAACCCGTGGCGCTACCAGTTCGACCGCGCCACGGGCGACCTGTACATCGCCGACGTCGGCCAGAACATGTACGAGGAGATCAATTTCCAGCCGTCCGGGCAGGGCGGGCAGAACTATGGCTGGCCGCGCATGGAGGGCACCCACTGCTTCCGCCCCGCGACCAACTGCGATCGCTCCGGCCTGACCCTGCCGATCGGCGAGACGACCCACGCCGGGGGCAACTGCTCCATCACCGGCGGGTTCGTCTACCGCGGCAGCGCCCAGCCGCTCCTCCGCGGCGCCTACGTCGCGGGAGACTACTGCTCCGGGATCATGTGGACGCTGCACCGCGACCCGGCGGGCAGCTGGGTCCAGACCCAGATGGTCGACACGAACGTCGCCATCAGCTCTTTCGGCGAAGACGAGGTCGGCGAGCTGTTCCTCACCGGCCTCAACGACGGCAACGTCTACCGAGTGGTGGCCGCGCCGAAGTAAAGCCCCGCTGGCGTCCTAGCTCACCACCAGCCGGGCCGTCATACCGGCCTCCTTGTGCCCGGGGAGCGAGCAGTAGACGGTGTAAGTCCCCTTCGTGAGTGGGGTGAACGTCAGCGACGTCTCGGTGAAGGCGGTGGCGTGCACGTGCAGGCTGTCCGGGTCGGGCGTGGGCGCGGCGCTGCCGGTGGCGGGATGCGAGACGTGCGCGCCCGCGCGGCCCGCCACCGAGAACTTCAGCCCGTCCACGATGAAGTCGTGCTCCACCGCGTCCGGGTTGCGCAGCGTGAGCGCGACGGGCTGCCCCGCCTTCCACTCCAGCGTCGACGGCTGGTAGCGGAACGCCTGCGCCGTCACCGCCACCGGAGTGGGCGCCGCCCCGCCGCAGCCGGCCAGCAGCAGCGCCGCCACGACCAGCGCGCTCGTCGCCAGCGCCGCCCGCGTGCGCACCCCCGGCAGCAGCCGGCGCAGCGCGGAAAGGTCACTCGTGCCCGCCGAGAGCGCGTAGAACAGGATCGCCAGCAGCAGGAGGTGGCGGTAGCCCCACACCAGCGCGGCGTACTCCATCATCCCCCCCACCATGATCCCCAGCAGGTTGGACGCGAACGCCACGTCCGCCTGCTTCCCGGTCAGCTTGAATGACCCCGCGAAGACCAGGTTGGCCAGGAAGATCGGCAGGAACGCGACCAGACTCGCCGCGGCGTAGCGCAGTGCCGGCGCATCGAGCGACAGGAACGCGTCCTCCGGCAGCGCGTACGCCAGCACCAGCGCCGCGAGCAGCAGCGCGTAGGTTGGCAGCGACGGGCGGATCGAGAAGCGTGCGCCGACGAAGATCGCCAGCAGCACGCTGCACAGGATGGCGAAGAAGACCAGCGAGCTGACCAGCCACGTGTTGCCGAACAGCAGCCCGAACGTCACCAGGCTGCGCGTCTCCAGCAGCATGAACGCCGCGCCCAGGAAGAACATCTGCGGGTTGAAGGCGCTCACCGCCTGGCGCCCACCCGCGATCGCCACCAGCCCGACCGCCACCACCGCCACCATCAGCAGCCCGGCCAGGTAGATGTCCGGCACGCCCGGGCGGGGCAGGTACATCAGCGGCCAGTCGTCCGTCGCCACGCTCGGCGCGGCGCGCGCCTGTACCCCCGTCTGGTCGACGATCACGGCGTCGGCCCGCTGCCAGGGCTGCGCGACGAACCCGCCCGAGTCGGCGGTGCGCAGGATCCCCGACCCGATCACCGGCAGCCACACCGCGTCGGGGTCGTTCTCCAGGTTGGGCGGCGTCACGACGTGCTCCTGGTACGCCTTGCCCGCGTCCGGGTTGGTCGCCACCAGCTGGCGCACGCGCGGCCCGTTCATCAGCACCGCCGCGCGCCCCCACCCACCGTAGGACACGACGTAGGGCGGCGCGCCGAACGCGTCCTCCATCATCGCCCCGATCTTCCGGAGCAGCCACGTCTCGCGGTAGAAGTTGTAGAGCGTCAGCACGCCGTTCGGCGTCAGGCGGTCGCGCGCCTCGGCCATCGACTGGCGCGTGAACAGGAAGCTCTCCAGACGCAGGCTCGACAGTTGCGACGTCAGCGTCAGCGAGTCGGGCAGCGCGAAGATGATCAGGTCGTACTTGTAGGGCGTCTTGCGCAGGAACGATCGTCCGTCGTCGACGTGCACGGTGACCCGCGAGTCGTCGTACGGCCGGTCGGGATGGAACTGGCGCCCCAGCCGCGCGATCGCTGGATCGATCTCCACGGCGTCGATCGCCCGCGGGTTCCCGTACTTGAGCGACACCGAGACGTCCGACCCGCTTCCCGCGCCGATCACCATGACGCGCTCGAACGCCCCAAGATCCCCGAGCAGCTGGTACGGGACGTAGTAGAAAGGCTCCTTCTCGTCGGCCGGTCCCATGATCTGGTGGCCGATCGAGTTCACCGTGAGCACCTTGGCGGTCGGATGGTGCTCGACCGGCGTCAGCCCGACGCGGTAGTACGGACTCCAGTCGTACCCGCTGCCCATGGCGTACGCCACGACGAGCGACGCGACGAGTGGCGGCGCGACGAGCGCGACGCGTCGGACACTGGGCAGCGCGAGCGCCAGCACGATCGCCAGCAGCCCGCCGAACCACACCACCGGCGGCTGCTGCGTCAGCGCCAGCAGGAAGAACGCAGCGGTCCCGGCGATGCTCCCGCCCACGTCCAGCGCGTACGCGCGCAATGGCGGTGTGACCGCCGCCAGCAGCGTCCCCAGCTCCCGCCCCACGCAGAGGAACAGCACCGAGACGAGCAGGAACGCCGCCGGGAGGACGATCCAGTTCTCGGCCGGCGGCGCCCCGCTCTCGCTCGCGCCGTAGTACAGCACTCCCGCCGAGGCGATGCGCAGCTCGAACCGCGCGACGACGACCAGCCCGGCAACGGCGAGCAGCAGCCAGGAGAACAGCCCGAGCCCCACACGCAGCCCGCGTCGCGCCGCGAGGATCCCCGCGCCGAGTCCGAGGAACGACGCCAGCAGAATGAAGTTCGTGAAATAGGAGACGAACCGCAGGTACGCCGGCACCCAGCGGATGCACAGCAGCTCGGCGTACAGCGCCAGGAAGCTCGTCAGGAACAGGCGAACGCCCGGCGTCAAGCGCACCCCGGATTCTATGACCCGAGTACGATTCGGCGGTGGCGCTCCCGGCCGTGCCGCCCATCCAGACCATCCTCACCTATCACGTCGAGGGTGAGCTCGAGACTCCCAGTCGAGAGGTCTTCGAGGAGATCGCGGCGCAGGTCATCCTGGCCGACCGACTCGGCTACCACGCCGCGTGGTTCGCCGAGCACCACTTCCACGTCCACCGCGGCCACCTGCCCAATCCCGTCCTGTTCGCCCTGCACCTGGCCGGCCGCACAGAGCGCATCCACCTTGGCAGCGCCGTCATCACGAGCGCCCTGCACCACCCGCTCCGCCTGGCGGAGGACGTGATCACGACCGAGGTGCTCACCGGCGGCCGCCTCTCGATCGGGCTGGGCAGCGGCAGCACCAAGAGCGAGTTCGCCGCCTTTGGCGTTCCGGAGGAGGACCAGGAGGCCGAGGCGCGCCACGCGCGCTTCGCCGAAGGGCTCGACGTGCTCGAGCAGGCGTGGAGCGGGCAGCCCGTGAGCGTCCACGGCCGCTACGTGCACGTCGACTGCCCGCCCGTCCTGCCCCACCCCGACCGCTCGCTGAGCGACCTGCTATGGATCGCCGCAAACAGCGTCGCCCAGGCCAGCGTCTCGGGACGGCGCGGCTACGGGATCATGCTCTCACGCGAGCGAGGTCCGGGCGAAATGCAGCAGATCGTCGAGTCCTACTGGCGCGGACGTGCCGAAGCGGGCCTGCCGCGCGATGGCGGTCGCGTCGCCGCCAGCCGCCCGGTCTACGTCGGCGCCTCGGACCGGTCGGCGCGCGAAGAGGCGTCGAACGCCGTCACCGAGATGGTCGCCCGCCAGAAACGCGAGCGCGCCCAGTACCGCGACCTCCCCCCACCCGCCGACTTCGACGAAGCGTGCGCCCGCGTCCAGTTCGTCGTCGGCGGCCCCGACTCAGTCGCCGAAGAAGTACGCAAGCTCTACGACCAGGTGCCCTTCACCCACCTCCACATCCAGCCCCGCTGGAAAGGCCTCACCCCCCAGCAGGTGGAAGGAAGCATCAGCCGGTTCCAGCGAGAGGTGATCCGGCTAACTCGCGATTAGGCCGCCTGTTTCTTCCCTTCGCCGCCGCCCTCGCTGCTGTCACTCGTCTGGTCGTGGGGTGCGTCCACGGGCTTCGACTCGGGAGAGCCCTTCTCGCGCAGCCAGATCCCCAGCACCGAGAGTGCGAAGACCGCCAGGAACTCGCTCTGCCAGTTCTGAAAGGACTCGAACCACAGGCGCGACGTCTTGAGGTAGCCCAGCGCCGAGACGGCCTCGCCGCCGTGCGCCAGCTCCTCCCGGCTGTGGAGGATGGCGCCGCTCCACACGTGCGCGGCGAACGAGAAGGCGAAGAGGGTGAGCAGCGCGATGCTCAGGGAGTGGCTGTACAGCGTCTCCGCCACGCCGCCGATCCGCACCGGCGCCGGCATCCTGTCGCGCGGCACATCGCCCGTGTCCGGGTCGCGGTCGACCTCTTCCTCCTTGCCGATTCGCTTGCTCTCGGCGGAGCCCTTCTGGTGCAGCCAGACGGTGAAGAGCACGAACATCCCCATCTGGAGGAACTCGCTCTCCCAGTTCTCCGAGGTCGCCTCGACGAAGTGCGGTGACACCAGATACGCGATGTAGCCGGGCGCCGTCTCGCCGTGCTCCTGCTGGTCCTCCCGGTAGACCAGCCAGCCCATCACGCCCTGGCCGATCAGGAACAGCAGGAAGAACGCGAACGTGACCAGACTGAGTCCGTTGTTGCGCGCGAATCGACGCATGGCCGCGCCACGGTACGCAAGGCTCGTTCCACGTCCGCCCGGCACTGTCAGCCGGCCCGCAGGATGCCGTAGAATCCGCAGATCAGCGTATTAGCGGAGACAGACGGGCACCCCGAGCTGGGCGGCGAAAGGCTGCAGCTCGCCGCGACCGTGGAGGCGCTCCAGAAGGCGGTCGGTGCCCCCTTGAAGATCGCGATGGGCGACTTCGCCGCGACGCTGTACATGGAGAGCTACCGCGCCTGGCGCCGCCAGGAGCTGCGCGAGGCGGTCAAGTCGCCCTACTTCGCGCGGATCGACTTCCTGCCCGACGACCGCCAGAAGCCCGAGACCTACTACGTCGGCAAGACGTACTTCGCCGACGGCGGTGTGGCCGCGCCGCACGGCGGTGCGGCCGGCGCGGAGGGGGTGCGACGCGGGCGCGCCGGATTGATCGAGGTCACAGGCTGGCAGGCGCCCGTCGCCGCGCTCTTCTACCGCGCCACGGCGTCGCGCGCGTCGTACCACGCACCCATGGGCGAGATCGCGGGGAGCGTGCGCCTCAAGCGCCGCTTCGTGATCGAGCACTCGCAGCTCAAGCACATCGCCGACGACCTCGACGAGCGCCCCCTGACCGGCGGCGGCCAGCGCGAGATCCCGGCCGGCCACACGCGCGACGATCTCCTGCGCCAGGTTCTCTCCGAGCGCGCAACCCCGTGGCTGCGCGACATCATCGTCACGCTCCAGGGCGACCAGTACGCGCTGATCACCGCCCCCTCCGACCGCGTCCTGCTCATCCAGGGCGTCGCCGGCTCGGGCAAGACGTCAATCGCGCTCCACCGCCTGTCGTACCTCGTCTACCCCAGCCTCGTCGCGGCGAAGCTCCCGCCCCGCTGCATCGTCTTCGGCCCCAACCGCCTCTTTCTGAAATACGTCTCGGCCGTGCTGCCCAAGCTCGGGCTGCAGCACGTCGTGCAGACCACCATCGGCGAGTGGGGGCTCGGCCGCGTCGGTCTGAAGAAGGCGCGGCTGGTCGACGCGACGTTCGAGACGCTGCTCTCCCCCAAGACCCCCGCCGAGGAGAAGGAGCGCGCGGCGCGGCGCAGCCGGCTCAAGACCTCGCGCCGCATGGGGGAGGTGATCGAGCGCTACGTCGAGCGTCGGCGCAGCGAGATCGCCATCCCCGAAGACGGCTGGGTGTTCGAGCTTTCCGTCCAGAAGTTCCCCGGCTCGCTCGAGCGCCAGAAGCTGCAGCGACGCCTGGACGCCGCGGCGTTGCGCGCGGCACACGCCAGGCACGCGACCAAGCCGTACCCACTCCATCGCGCCGCCTTCCTGGAGGAGGCGCTGACGATGGTCACGTCGCTCTTCGACGCGGCGCAGACGCCAGCGGAGGTGGCGCTGCAGCTGGCGCTGGGGCGCAAGCGCCTGGAGCAGGCCGAGGAGCTGCGCAAGGAGGCGCGCCGCGTCTGGGAGCAGCTGGCCGGCATGGCACCGGCGCGCGCGCCGCGCGAGCGCAGCGAGAAGCTGCTCGCTCCCGACTTCTCGCTCCCCACCGGCTACGGCAAGCCGCCCGCCGGCCGCAGCGCCCCCTCGGCTGGCGGAAGTCGCGCCCGTTCCGGCTCCACCCTGCCTCCGCGCGACTTCCGCCAGCCGCCTCCGCGGGGAGTCCCGCCACGGCCCGGCTCCCTGCCGCCCGCCAACGAGGCGCTCCTGCAGCAGAACGTCAAGAACATCGAGCTCGCCGCCCAGCGCCGCCAGGAGGAGGGGGAGGCGTTGATCGCCAAGGCGCAGTCCGCCTCCGCGCTCGCGCTCCCAGCCGAGATCCGCGAGCAGGCGCACAAGGGAGCGCGCGCCGAGGTCAAAAGGCTGATGGACCACTACTGGCCGCCCGTCGACCCAGTCCCGGACTACTACGCGCTGATGAACGACACCACGCTCCTCGCGGCGCTGTCGGAGGGGCTGTTCGACTCCGACGAGGTCGCATCGATCGCCGGATCGGCCAGGCGCGACCTTCGCGCAGTCGACGCCGCCGACCTGCCGGGCATGCACTACCTCTTCATCCGCTCGCAGCCGCCCGACGACATGGGGGCCGTGAACCACGACTACGTCGTCGTCGACGAGGCGCAAGACCTCTCCGAGCTGGACCTGATCTGCCTGCGCGCGCTGGAGCGCAAGCACTCGGCCACCTTCCTGGGGGACCTGGCGCAGAGCATCTACTCCCACCGCGGCGCGACGAGTTGGGACCACCTGCGCGGCGCGTACGACGACGGCACGGCTAGGCAGAACGGCGGGGTGGACGCGAATGACGGGGTGGCGCGCAGACGCGACGCGCGTGTGACGTACGAGGAGTGTCCCGTCAGCTACCGCACGACGTACGAGATCACCGCGCTCGCCAACCGCGTCCTTCGCTCCCTCGCGCATATCGAGGGACGCTCCGGCGGCGACGAGCGGCTGGCGCTGGCCTTCGACCGCCACGGTGCGGCGCCGGTGGTGCAGCGCGCCGGGGACGCGCGGGATGTGCCGGCCGCGGTGCGCCGGACGGTGGACGCGCTCATCGCCGAGGGCCAGCGCAGCGTCGCGGTGATCGCCAAGACGCCTGGCCGGGCGCGCGAGCTATTCGACGCGCTGGAGGAGGGCGGGCTGACCGGCGCTGCGCTGATCACGCAGCCCGATTACGAGTACGAAGGCGGCGTCGTGGTCGTGCCCGTCGCGCTCGCGAAGGGGCTCGAGTTCGACGCCGCGGTGGTGGTCGACGCCGACGCGGAGACCTACTCAGGCAGCGCCTTCGACGGACGGCTGCTCTACGTCGCGCTCACCCGCGCGATGCACGCGCTGTACGTCGTGCACGCCGGCACCCTGACTCCCCACCTGGAGTCCCGTCTGGAGGTCTTGGGCGGCGTGGATCTTCCGTAGGTCATCCAGGTCGAGCGGCCGGCCGTAGAACGCGCGCGCGGCGCGGATCACGTCCCATTGATTCAGCCGCCGGCGCTGGCGCCGAGTTATCTCCATCGAAACAACTCCTTGCCCCCATCATCGGCTGTACGCAGCAAAAGCGCAGTCGGTCGTCTGACGGATCAGCGGCGGATTTGGGAAGGACCTCCGGGCGGCGGAGCGTCTACGCTTCCGGACGCTCGCGCGCCGCGCCGGCCAGGTCCAGATCGACACCGGCGGCGGCGTCCTCGGCGCGCGCCAGGTAGTACAGGACGAGCGAGAGCCGGTTGACGTAGGCCAGGGCCCGCGCATTCTGGAGGTCACCCTCGTGGAACGCGCGCGCCAGGCGGCGCTCGGCGGTGCGCACCTGTGCCCGCGCCAGGTCCAGCGCCGCCGAGCCGTCCGAAGCCCCGGGCAGCACGAACGACCGCAGCTGGGCGAACGGCGCCTGCACTGCGGCCAGCGTTCTGTCGAGCCAGGCAACGTGGTCCGGGGTGATGCGCTCGGCCTGCGCGTGCTCGGGCGGAAAGGCCAGATCGCTCATCACGTCGTAGAGGTCGGCCTGCATCTGGTGCAGCAGGCGCCGTGTCCGCTCCTCGCGCGCCGCGCGCTTGGCCACCCCCAGCGCAGATGTGGCGGTGTCCAGCTCCCCCAGCGCCTCGAGCAGCGGGTGGTGCTTTGGGACGCGCCGCTTGCCCAGGAGGTCGGTGTAGCCCTCGTCGCCCCGCGCCGAGCCGCGGCGCGCCGCTCCTTCGGCGAGGCGTTCGGTCGCGCCTTCGGTCACGCGGTGACGTGAGACCGGTTCAGCTGCGCCCGCCGATCTGGCGCAGCTCGGCGAACATGTCGTCCACTTCGTCGCGGTCGAGCGGCAGCTTCACCGCCTTGCGGCGCAGGCTGGAGAGCGTCATCCCGTTCATCAGCTCGATCGCGTTACGCGCCTCTTCGGGCGTGATGGCGACCGACCCCTCGCCGCGCGCCGCGCGCACGAGCGCCTCGTAGACGGCGGGGTAGCCGCTCTCGCCCGGCCCCGCCTCGGGCAGCGCCACTTCCTCCCAGCTCACGTCGACCTTCAGCTGGTTTCGCGGATCGTCGGCCGGCGGCTTGTGCTGCGGCCCGGGGCCGATGCCGCGCGCGATGTAGTCGCCAGCGGGCATCGAGAACTGACCGATCTTCCAACTGCGCCCCTCCTGCACCAGGCACGCGCGGTCGCCGTGGTACTCCTGGCGCGACAGGTCGGTGCCGCCGTCGGTGATCGACGCCTGGAACGTTCCCACCGCGCCGTCCGCCCACAGCAGGCTCGCGGAGGCCATCGTCTCCACCAGCGGCTCGACCTTGTGGAACAGGTTGGACGTGAAGGCGGACAGCTCAGCCGGCAGCCCCAGCAGGTACGCCAGGCGATCCAGGTCGTGCACCTTCTGGTTGATCAGCGTGCCGCCGCCCTCCTCGGCCCACGTGCCGCGCCACTCCTCGGTGTCGTAGTAGTATTGCGTCCGTGTGCCGCCGGAGAGCCAGACCATGCGGATCAGACGGCCGAAGTCGGGCGAGTGCAGCAGGTCGCGGATGTAGCGCACGCCCGGCGCGGCACGCCCCTGGTGGGAGATGGTCAGCTGCTTGCCGGCCTTCTGCGCGGCGGCGATCATCTCGTCGCACTCGCGCACCGAGATGGCCATTGGCTTTTCCGTGACGACGTGCTTCCCCGCCTGGAACGCAGCGATGGCGACGCGCGAGTGCAGGTAGTGCGGTAGCGGCAGCCCCACCGCGTCGACGTCGTCGCGCTTCAGCACGTCCTCGTAGCTGGTGAAGTAGGGGACGCCGTACTCCTCGCCACGCGCCCTGGCGGCGTCCTCGTTCACGTCGCACACCGCCACCAGTTGCGCGCCGGGCGTCTCCTTCAGGCCGCGCAGGTGGGCGCGCCCCTGCCCGTTGATGCCGATGACCGCGAAGCGCATGGGTTCGGGCACGTGGGTTCCTTCTTTTCCTCAGCGCGGGCGCGGTGCGGGCTACTGGAGCAGCGCCGTCAGGCGCGCGGCGATGGTCTCGGCGTCGCCGGGCTCGAGCGCCATGGGGTTGAAGATCAGGTCGTCGCGCTGGCGCAGCGCGTTGATCCGTGGTCCGCCTCCTTCGCCGTCGTGCAGTCGCTTGTACAGCGCGTCGGCCGCTCTGGACTTGCCGGTGAAGCGCAGCACCGCCTTGGCCACGAGGGGCGGGCGGCCGTAGTTCGGGTCACGCTCGATCACCTCGGCCTTGACCGTCGCAGCGCCCGCGCGATTGGCTGCGTCGGCGATGATCCGCGCGCGCTCGCGAAACTCGTCCAGCTGCGCCGCTTCGTCCATGGCGAAGAAGCGCTCCACCGCCGCGACGGCGCCGCACAGCTCTTCCTTCCCCACCTTCAGCGGGCGGCCGACGGCGGAGTGGGGGTTGTTGTTGAGCGCGGCGGCCCCGATCAGCTCCTGCTTGCCGAGCAGCAGGCCGGTGCTCTGTGGCCCGCGGATCGCCTTCCCGCCGCTGACGATCACGCCCGAGACGCCCAGCGCCAGCAGGTCCTGGACCAGTCCCCGTGGCGGCAGCTCCGACGCGGCGTCGACCAGCACCGGCACGCCCGCCGCGTCGGCGTAGCCGCACACTTCGCGCACGAAGTCCTCCCAGCTCGGGATGTGCTCGCGCGCCTGATCGATCGGCGCGAGCACGAGCAGGATGCCCGCGCTGTGCCGGTCGAGCGCGTCACCAAAGTCCTCGGGCGATACCGGGCCGCCCATCTCACCCACTTCCACGAGCCGCGCGCCGGCCGCGCGGCACGCCTGATACATGTAGTTCGGGCGCTTCGCGGCCCAGACGACGATCTCGTTCGGCTCGTCGGGCCCCAGGTCGGGGAGGTCGGAGATGCGCTCGGGGTCTTTGCCGCTCAGGCACGCCGCGGCGCCGAGCAAGATGCAGCCCGCGGCCCCGGATCCCACCAGCGCGGCGGGAGCGCCGGCCACTTCGGCGATGCGCTTCCCCGCCGCATCCTGGAGCGCGCGCAGCCAGACGTGGCGCGTCGCCGCCGCGTTCATCGCGGCGACGACCTCGGGCGGCATGAGCGAGCCGCCCTGCGCGGTGTTGTGGCCCGACGCGTTGATGAACGTCGGCACGCCCAGGCGGGCGTAGACGTCCGGCTCATCGCCGGCGGCGGAAGAGGAGCTCTTGGGTCGCTCGGCGGTGACGGTCATGCCCCCAGGATACTCCCGGGGGCATGACGCCGTGCTTAGGGCAGCTGGCCCGTGGCGCGCGCGTCCTTGATCCGGTTGTACGCCGGGCGGGGCGAGCGGTCCGGGTTGAGCAGGCTGAACCAGTGCATCGGCGACGTCGCCGGCACCCACGGCACCACCGCGTAGTCGAGGTTGAAGACATTGGCGCCGCGGACCCACGGGTAGGCCGCGTTGAGCACGTGCAGCCCCTTGACCAGGTTCTCCGCGCGCTGCTCGGCAGGCACCTCCATCCACTCGTACGCACCCAGGTCCTGGGGCGTCGACTGGAGCACGCCGATCTCGGTCACGTACGCGCCCTTCGCGGCGTCGCCGTTCCGCTCCATCACGGCGCGCAGCAGCTCGAGCGTGCGCAGGCACATCGGCACGCACTCCGACGGCGCCTCCGGCGCGAAGTTGCCCAGGTAGGCGTGGATGCCCAACAGGTCGAAGTGGCCCTTCGCTCCCGCCTTGTAGATCGCGTCCAGGAAGTCGACGTCCTCCATCGTGCCGCCGTACCCACCGGTGCGGGGCGAGATCGCCGCCGAGATGACACTCACGCCCGGGTCCGCGCGCTTGGCGCCGCGATTGGCGGCAACCAGCAGCCGTACGTAGCCCGCCGGATCGACCGGCGCGGTGCCCCACTCGAATGGCAGGTTGGGCTCGTTGAAGACCTCGACGTGGGTGATCGTTCCCTTGCCATAGGAGACGGCCTCGTAGACGTAGCGCTCCACGTCTGCCGGATCGAGGCGGTACATCTTGCCGCCGGCCCACGCGGGCGGCTCGTCCAGGCGCAACACCACCTTCAGGTTGGCGGCCCTGGCGGCCTCGACGACGTTGGTCAGGTCGTTGGCCACGGGCGCACCCCAGCTCTCCTTCTCCTTGAAGAGGTAGCGTCCCTTGCTCGGCTCGACGTTCTGCCACGGCACGAAGGCCGAGACGTGGGTCAGTCCGGCGGCGCGCGCCGCGTTGACGCTGCCCTTGGGGTCGGCCAGCACGGCGCCGTAGATGAAGTGGCCCGGGGCGCGCAGCGTGGTGGGCAGCGGCGCCGCGGTCGGCGCGGGGGCGGCGGCCGGCTGCGGGGTCGGGCTCGGCACGACCGTCGGCACCGGAGTCGCCGCGGCGGCGACCTCGGCCAGCGGCGCGGACCACTCCTCCGCGGGCGCGAAGAGCGCGCTCTCGTCGAGCGGCGCCGGGGCCTCTTCGATCAGCGCGGCATACTCGCCGGACAGCTCGACCACGTCCAGCGCTTCCTCGGCGCGCAGGACGGCGGGACCGACGAGGGTCAGCGGGACCGACGCGAGAGTGACCGCGGCGAGGGCGATTCTCAGGGTGTTTTGCAGGTAGGCCATGTGTTCCAGAAAACACTACGTGGCTCCTGGAGATTCACCCCGAAACGCGTCGCGCGGCATGGCCTGAAAGGACTACCATCGGCGGTTCAGATGCGGACGCAGCGGCGGGGCCATCCATGGACGAAGGGCAGGGCAGCGCCATGACCGCGATTCCGCGCTTCGGCGACGGGCGCGACTGGTTCTTCGAGAAGCGCTACGGCATGTTCGTCCACTGGGGGCTGTATGCCATCCCCGGGTGGCACGAGCAGCACCAGTGGCGCCGCCTGGTGCCGCGCGCCGAGTACGAGCGCCTGATCGACCGGTTCAATCCGGTGCGCTTCGACCCCGAGCGCTGGCTGGACGTGCTCCAGGCGGCGGGCATGGAGTACCTGACCGTCACGACGAAGCACCACGACGGCTTCTGCCTGTGGGACACGAAGGAAACCGACTTCAACGTGATGCGCTCGCCGTACGGCAGGGATATCGTCGGCATGCTGGCCGACGCCTGCCACAGGCGCAAGATTCCGCTCTGCCTCTACTACTCGGTGGCTGACTGGCACCACCCCAACTACCCGAACGAAGGCCGGCATCACGAGCTTCCCGGTCCCGAGCCGGGCGACCGCCCCGACTGGGACGCCTATCTCGGCTTCCTGGTGGCGCAGGTGCGCGAGCTGTGCACCAACTACGGCGAGATCCACGGCATCTGGTGGGACATGAACGTCCCCAGGCACCGCGACCCGTCGGTCAACGCGATGATCCGCCAGCTCCAGCCGAACGCGGTGGTCAACAACCGGGCGTTCGACGAGGGCGACTTCTCCACGCCCGAGCGCCACGTGCCCGAGGGACGGCGCTTCACCCGACCCACCGAGGCATGCCAATCAGTCGGGCGGGAGAGCTGGGGCTACCGCACGGACGAGGACTACTACGCGGTCAAGTACCTGATGCAGTCGATCCAGCGTATCCTGGCGATGGGCGGCAACTACCTGCTCAACGTCGGTCCCCAGCCGGACGGGGTCATCCCCGAGGTGCAGGTGGCGCGTTTGAGCCGCATCGCGGAGTGGTTCTCCAGGGTGAAGGAGAGCTTCTACGGCGCGGAGCCGGCGTCCGATCTGACCGTGAACCAGGACCTGCTGCTGACGCGCAAGGGCGACACGCTGTACGTGCATCTCTACCGGGACCCGGAGGCGGATGCCGTCTACCTGCGCCCACTGCAAGTCGAGCCGCAGACGGCCACGCTGCTCAATACGGGCGAGGCGCTGCACGCGGTGGCCGAGCTGACACCGCGCAGCTGGCAGGAGCAGTTCAACGAGGGCGTGCGCCAGGCGCACGGCGACGTACCGAAGCGCTTCCTCCGCGTGCGCGGGCTCCCGGTAGATACGCTGACCGGCGAGCCGCTGGTGGTCGGGATGGAGTTCGGGCGTGATGCGCTTGCAGACGGGTAGTCGTCCCGGTGGGCTGGGCGCGCCGCCCGGCGGCCCGGGCGGCCCGGGCGGTCCGGGTGGCATGCGCGGGCGCCCGCGCGAGAAGCCCAACTTCGCGGCGCTGGGACGCGCCATCCGCTACCTGGCGCGCTACCGGGGGCTTGCGGCGCGGGCGTACTTCTTCCTGCTGGTCTCCACCGGCGCGATGCTGCTCGTGCCGCAGGTCATCCAGAACGTGATCGACGCGATCGTCAACGGCGTGCGGCAGGCCGACCCCGACGCCGCGGCGCGCACGCTGTATTTCTCGGCGGGCCTGATCGTCCTGTTCGCGATCGCGCGCGGGCTGTTCGCCTTCTCGCAGGCGTACACGTCGGAGCGCGTCTCGCAGTCGATCGCGTTCGACTTCCGCAACGACCTGTACGCCAAGATCCAGAACCTGTCGTTCAGCTACCACGACCGCACGCAGACGGGGCAGCTGATGGTGCGCGCCACCGACGACGTCGAGAAGGTGCGCCTGTTCCTCGGCCAGGGGCTGCTGATGGCGACGCAGGCGCTCGTGATCCTCGTCGCGTCGCTGGCCGTGCTGTCGGCGACCAACTGGCGCCTGACGCTGGTCGTGCTGCCGGTGCTGCCGCTGGCGATGATCCTGTTCGGCACGTTCGGCCGGCTGGCGCAGCCGATGTTCGTGCAGGTGCAGATGCGCCTCTCTGCGCTCAACACCATCCTGCAGGAGAACCTGGCGGGCATCCGCGTGGTCAAGGCGTTCGTGCGCGAGGCCAAGGAGCAGGCGCGCTTCGCCGCCGCGACCGACGACCTGGTGGACATGCAGATCAAGCTGGCGCGCCTGTTCTCCTTCTTATTCCCGTTCGTCTTCCTCGTCGCCAACCTGGGGCAGGCGGCGGTGCTGTACTTCGGCGGGCGGCAGATGATCGGCGGCACGCTCACGCTGGGCGAGTGGCAGAAGTTCAGCCTCTACCTGGTCTACGTCTTCTTCCCGCTCGGGCAGCTGGGTTTCATCATCACGCAGATGGCGCAGGCCGGCGCCTCGGCCGGGCGGATCTTCGAGATCCTGGACGCGCAGTCGGAGGTGGCCGACGCGCCGGACGCCACCGCGCTCCCGCCGGTGCAAGGGCGCGTGACGTTCGAGAACGTGACGCTGCAGTACTTCGGCGGCGGCGAGCCGGTGCTCCGCGACGTGAGCTTCGACGTCCAGCCGGGACACACGGTGGCGCTGCTGGGCGCGACGGGGAGCGGAAAGAGCAGCATCATCAACCTGATCCCGCGCTTCTACGACGCGACGAGCGGGCGCGTGCTGATCGACGGGCACGACGTGAAGTCGGTGACGATCGACTCGCTGCGCTCGCAGATCGGGATCGTCCTGCAAGACACGACGCTCTTCGGCGGCACGATCCGCGACAACATCGCGTTTGGACGGCCAGAGGCGACGCAGGCGGAGGTGGAGGACGCGGCGCGCGCCGCCGCGGCGCACGACTTCATCACGCAGTTCCCGCAGGGCTACGACACGCCGGTCGGGGAGCGCGGACAGACGCTCTCGGGCGGGCAGAAGCAGCGCATCGCCATCGCGCGCACGCTGCTGCTGGATCCGCGCATCCTGATCCTGGACGACTCGACGAGCAGCGTCGACGCGGTGACCGAGCACGAGATCCAGCGCGCGCTCGACCGGCTGATGGAGGGCAGGACGAGCTTCGTCATCGCCCAGAGGATCAGCACGGCGCGTGGGGCCGATCAGATCCTGGTGCTGGAGCGCGGGCAGATCGCGGAGCGCGGGACGCACGCCGAGCTGCTCGAGCGCAGCGCGCTGTACGCCGAGATCTTCAGCTCGCAGCTGGTCGAGGACGCGCCTGCGGCGCACGAAGTGGGGGTGCCGACATGATGATGGGCGGGCCGCGGATGTTCAACCAGGAGAGCCTCAAGCCGAAGGCGGTAGGGGCCACCCTGGGGCGGCTGGCGCGCTACTTCAGACCCTTCTGGCCGGCGCTGATCGGCGTCGTGCTGCTGATCATCGCCGGTACGTACTGCCAGGTACGCGCGCCAGAGCTGATCGGCCAGGCGGTGGACTGCTACCTGGCGACGAGCCCGTCGTGCTGGTACGACCCCGAAGTGGGTCGCGCCGCGACCGCCGCGCTCGCCCAGGCGCGCGGCGCTGGAGCCGGCGGCGCCGCAGCCGCCGCGGCCGCCGCGGGTGGGGCCACGGGCGTGCTGCCGGCCGACTACCGCATCGCGGGGCTGGGCGGGCTGATCTTGCAGGTGGTGGGGCTGTACGTCGGCGGCGCGGTGACGGGTGGGCTCCAGTTCTTCCTGATGACGTGGGCTGGGCAGCGTGTGCTGCGCGCGCTGCGCGTCGAGCTGTTCGGCCACTTGCAGCGTCTGTCGCTCGGCTTCTTCTCGCGCAACGAGGCCGGCGCCATCATGAGCCGCATCACCAACGACATGGACACCATGCAGCAGGCGATCGGCTTCGCGCTGGTCAGCGTCACGAGCGGCGCGCTGTTGATCGTGTGGGTGCTGATCAAGATGCTGTCGCTCTCGATCGGCTACGCGCTGCTGAGCATGGTCGTCATCCCGGCCATGACAGTAGTGACGCTGTGGCTGTCGGCGCAGGCGCGCAAGGCGTTCCGCGTGACGCGGGTCGAGATCGGCAAGGTCAACGCCGACCTGCAAGAAACGATCTCGGGCGTGCGCGAGGTGCAGGCGTTCGGGCGGGAGGAGGCGAACATCGCCGAGTTCCGCGAGGTCAACGCCGCAAACCGCGACGCGAACATCCGCGCGGTCTCGTACACGTCGGCGCTCCAGCCAGCGCTCGAGGCGCTGGGCTACGTCGGCATCGGGATCGTCGCGGTGGGTGGCGGGCTGGCGCTGCTGCGGGGAGGGACGCTACTGGGGACGACCGTCACGCTGGGGCTGGTGATCACCTTCCTGGGGTATTCGCAACGCTTCAATCAGCCCATCGCGCAGATCGCGACGCTGTGGACCAACATCCAGTCGGCGGTCGCGGGGGCGGAGCGGATCTTCGGGCTGCTCGACGAGGTGCCCGAGGTGGTCGATGCGCCCGGCGCGACCGAGCTGCCGCCGGTGCGTGGCGAGGTGGTCTTCGACGACGTCTGGTCGGCTTACAAAGAAGACCAGCCGGTGCTGCGCGGGGTCAGCTTCCGAGCCGAGCCGGGGCAGACCGTCGCCATCGTCGGCCCGACGGGCGCGGGCAAGACGACGATCATCAACCTGATCCCGCGCTTCTGGGACCCGACGCGCGGCGCGGTGCTGATCGACGGGATCGACGTCCGGCGAGTGACCGCCGACTCGCTGCGCCGGCAGATCGGGATCGTCCTCCAGGACACGTTCCTGTTCAGCGCGTCGGTGCTGGAGAACATCCGCTACGGCCGGTCGGGGGCGACCGACGACGAGGTGATGGCGGCGGCGAAGCTCGCGCGCGCGCACGAGTTCGTCGAGCGTCTGCCGCAGGGCTACGAGACGGTGCTGGGGGAGCGCGGGACGGGGCTCTCCCAGGGGCAGCGCCAGCTCCTGGCGATCGCGCGGGCGGCGCTGGCCGACCCCCGAATCCTGATCCTGGACGAGGCGACGTCGTCCGTGGACACGCGGACCGAGCGTCAGATCCAGCGCGCGCTGGAGGAGCTGCTGCGCGGGAGGACGAGCTTCGTGATCGCGCACCGGCTCTCGACGGTGCGCCACGCAGACCAGGTGCTGGTGATCGAGGCGGGGGAGATCGTCGAGCGGGGGACCCACGACGAGCTGCTGGCGCGGCGCGGGGTGTACGCCGAGCTGTACGGCCGGCAGTTCCTGCGGACGGACGACTTGGCAGCAGCCAGCTCGCGCTGACGCTTTCCAAGGGACGGTTGGGAGGCCGCCGTCCGCCGCAGGAACGCCCCACACGCCTGGCCCAGCGGCCGCGCGGCGCGCGAAGACACGCCCGCTTGCGGATGAGGCAGGCAGAAACAGAGAACCCTGAGTGACCTTGCGGCCCCTCAGGGTTTGGCTCTCTGGCCCAGACCACGTCCCGGAGGCACCCGGTACGTTTGGCTGGAGGGTCTTCCGAAGAAGATCGCAGCCTGTCCAGACTTCCCGGCAGACGCGTGCCTCGCGCCGGCTGGGCTCCTCCCGGACCACTTGCGAAGTCCGGTCAGGTTCGCGTCCCTCCGGTACGACCGGTGGGCGCTTCCGCAGTGGTGATCCGCGGTGAAGGCAACTCTACTCCCACCCCCGTGGGGAGTCAAGACCCTTTTCGTACCGATTCG